>NZ_KE148336.1:6763-35146 GCF_000410615.1 Novosphingobium sp. B-7
AGCCGGCCAGCACCACGACGCAGCCCTGTGGCGCCATCGCGCCGATCAGGCTGCGCGCCATGAAGCGATAGTCCTGCGGCCGGCCGCTGTCCCAGGCACCGCCGTGGATGAAGACCACCACCGGCAGCCGCGCATCGGGCGCGGTGCCGGGCGGGGCATAGACTTCCAGGCGCTGCTGTGGATCGGGGCCAAAGCGGGCCTCCGCCTGGCAGGCGATGCCACTCCGGCCGCCGCGCAGCGCCAGGTCTGCTGCATCAAGCAGGGCCACCGGGTTGCGGGCCAGGGCGCGGCGATAAAGGGCGTGGCCGACCAGGCCAATCGTTGCCCAGCCCAGCAAGCCTGAGCCAACGAACCATCGAGAGAATTTCATCGTTTGTGCAAACTCCCCCACGCCGATGGCGGTTCCCGTCCGATGGCACTGCCCGGGCGGGCCGACAACAGGAAAAGGGCCGCCTGGTTTCCCAAGCGGCCCTTCCCATTTTTCCAAGCGGTTGGCGTGGACTTAGAAGTCCATGCCGCCCATGCCGCCCATGCCGCCAGGCATGCCGGCCGGGGCCGGCTTGTCGTCCGGACGTTCGCTGATCGCCGCTTCGGTGGTGATCAGCAGGCCGGCGACCGAGGCCGCATCCTGCAGCGCCGTGCGCACGACCTTGGTCGGGTCGATCACGCCAGCAGCCTTGAGGTTTTCATAGACGTCGGTCGCGGCGTTGAAGCCGATGCCTTCGTCGGCCTGGTCGAGCAGCTTGCCCGCCACGACGGCGCCATCGCTGCCGGCGTTTTCAGCGATCTGCTTGACCGGGGCGGTGATCGCCTTGCGGACGATGTCGATGCCGCGGGTCTGGTCTTCGTTGGCACCGGTGAGGCCTTCGAGAGCGCGCGTGGCATAGAGCAGAGCCGTGCCACCGCCGGTCACGATGCCTTCTTCCACCGCAGCGCGGGTGGCGTGGAGGGCGTCGTCAACGCGGTCCTTGCGTTCCTTGACTTCAACTTCGGTGGCACCGCCAACCTTGATCACGGCAACGCCGCCAGCCAGCTTGGCCAGGCGTTCCTGCAGCTTTTCGCGGTCATAGTCCGAAGTGGTGACTTCGATCTGCGCGCGGATCTGCTCGACACGGCCCTTGATGTCTTCGGCCGCACCGGCGCCGTCGACGATCGTGGTGTTGTCCTTGTCGATCGTGACCTTCTTGGCCTGGCCCAGCATGCCCAGCGTCACGGTTTCGAGCTTGATGCCGAGGTCTTCCGAGATCATTTCGCCAGCGGTCAGCGTGGCGATGTCGCCCAGCATGGCCTTGCGACGGTCACCGAAGCCCGGCGCCTTGACGGCGGCGATCTTGAGGCCACCGCGCAGCTTGTTGACCACCAGGGTGGCCAGCGCTTCGCCTTCGATGTCTTCGGCGATGATCAGCAGCGGACGGCCCGACTGCACCACGGCTTCCAGGATCGGCAGCAGCGACTGCAGCGACGAGAGCTTCTTCTCGTGGATCAGGATGTAGGGGTTTTCGAGTTCCACCACCATCTTTTCGGGATTGGTGATGAAGTAGGGCGAGAGGTAGCCGCGGTCGAACTGCATGCCTTCGACGACATCGAGTT
Source organism: Novosphingobium sp. B-7 (assembly GCF_000410615.1). NCBI lineage: Bacteria > Pseudomonadati > Pseudomonadota > Alphaproteobacteria > Sphingomonadales > Sphingomonadaceae > Novosphingobium > Novosphingobium sp. B-7. Next base: position 8,354 of record NZ_KE148336.1, read on the forward strand.
CGAATTCGAGGCCCTTGGCCTCTTCCACGGTGATCACGCCTTCCTTGCCGACCTTTTCCATGGCTTCGGCGATCTTTTCGCCGACTTCCACGTCACCGTTGGCCGAGATGATGCCGACCTGGGCGATTTCCGACGAACCGGCAACCGGGGTCGAACGCGACTTGAGGTTTTCGACAACCTTGATCACGGCCAGATCGATGCCGCGCTTGAGGTCCATCGGGTTGATGCCGGCGGCAACCGACTTCATGCCTTCGCGCACGATGGCCTGGGCCAGCACGGTGGCGGTGGTGGTGCCGTCACCGGCCTTGTCGTTGGCCTTCGATGCCACTTCGCGCAGCATCTGGGCGCCCATGTTCTCGAACTTGTCCTTGAGTTCGATTTCCTTGGCGACCGAGACACCGTCCTTGGTGATGCGCGGCGCGCCGAAGCTCTTGTCGATCACGACGTTGCGGCCCTTGGGGCCGAGCGTAACCTTCACGGCATCGGCGAGAATGTCGACGCCCTTGAGAATGCGTTCGCGCGCGTCGCGCGAAAAGCGTACGTCCTTGGCAGCCATTGCTCAGTTCCTTTGAATACGGGAAATGGAAATTCGGAAAAATCGGGTGATCAGCCGATCACGCCCAGGATGTCCGATTCCTTCATGATCAGCAGGTCTTCGCCCGACACCTTCACTTCGGTGCCCGACCACTTGCCGAACAGCACGCGATCGCCGACCTTGACGTCGAGCGGGGTGATCGTGCCGTTTTCGGCGCGCGAACCGGTGCCAACGGCAACGATTTCGCCTTCAGCGGGCTTTTCCTTGGCGCTGTCGGGGATGATGATCCCGCCGGCGGTCTTTTCCTCGGCTTCGACGCGGCGCACCAGCACGCGGTCGTGCAGCGGACGGAAAGTCATGGGTTGCTCCCTCTTCCAATCAGAATTGGCTTACGAAATCTGCGCTGGCACTCTCACCTCGAGAGTGCCAGCGGGGCGCATATGGGTGGCGCCGCCCGCCAGCGTCAAGGGGGCAGCTACAGATTCTTTGTTTCGTTTTGGCGTGTCGTGCGTTGCTACGCGCCAGAATCGCCACGGGGCGAATGCGGCCGGCTGATCAGGGCAGCAGGCCCAGCCGATCGCGGCGATGCCAGCGCCAGATCAGTAGCGCCGCCACGCAGACCAGCCCGGCCATCAGGCCCAGCCACACGCCCATCCCACCCAGCGGAGTATAAAGCCCAAGGCCGATGGCCGTGAGCAGGCCCGGCACCCAATAGCCGAACATGGCAATGGTCATCGGCACGCGGGTATCCTGCAGCCCGCGCAGCACCGCGCCGCAGGTGGCCTGCGCGCCATCGAACAGCTGGAATGCGGCCGCCACGATCAGGAATTGCAGGGCATAGCCCACCAGCGCGGCATTGGCCGGATCGCCCACATCGATGTACAGACCCAGGATCAGCCGGGGAATGGCAAGCATCACGGCGGCCATCGTGCCCATGAAGCCCACGCTCATCGCCAGGGCGGTCCATCCGGCACGGGCGATGCCGGCATGGTCGCGCGCGCCATAGGCCAGGCCGACGCGAATCGTGGCGGCCTGGCCCAGGCCGAACGGCACCTGGAAGGTCATGCCCGCCAGTTGCATCGCCACGGTATGGGCCGCCAGCTGCACTTCGCCGATGCGCCCGATCAACAGAGCCGCGCCGTTGAACAGTCCGGCTTCGGCCACGATCGTGGCGCAGATCGGCAGGCCGATCTTCCACACATCGGCAAAGCGGCGCCATTCCGCGCGCCACCAGCGGCCGAGCAGGTGATAGCGGTGCAGCCGCCGGTCGAACCGCAGCACCAGGCCATAGGCCGCCAGCATCGCGCTGCTCGTCACCACGCTCGACCAGGCCGAACCCATCAGCCCCAGCGCCGGCATCCCGGCGTGACCATAGACGAAGATCCAGTTGCCAGTGCCATTGACCACCACGGCCAGCGCGGTGATCGCCGTGCCAATGCCGGGGCGGCCCAGCGTGGAAACGACCGTGCGCAGTAGGGAGGAAAGCACCGCCGGCACGCAGGCCAGCGACAGCACGGCCAGGAACGGCACGGCGCGCACCACCACCGCTTCGCTCTGCCCGGTGGCGCGCAGCAGCGGCCCACCCAGCTGGCACAGCGCCATGGCCACCACGGCCGCGAGCACGCCCACCCACGCACCCATGCGCACGGTGCGGCGCACCTCGCGCACGGCATGGCGGCGGCGGCCCAGTTCCGCCGCGATCAGCGGAGAGGTCGCGCCGACCAGCCCGGTCAGGCTCCAGATCAGCAGGCCAAAGATCGATACCGCCAGCGATGACGCGGCCAGCGCCTCTGCCCCCAGGCGCGCCACGAACAGCACGTCGACGGCGAACACGGCCATCTGCAACAGGTTTGCCCCGACCAGCGGCGCAGCCAGGCGCAGCATCTCGCGCCATTCAGACGTGGCGTGCGGCCCGGCCAGATCGGGTGAAGTGGGCAGGGTAGTGGCGACGGTCATGCCACCGCCCATAGGGATTGGGCGGCGCCGGGGAAAGGAAAACTCAGTGCGCCTTTTCGGGCGCGCGGAAAGGATGGCTCAGCGCGTGATAGAGCTTTTCCGGGCAGATCTGCGCGCTTACCTGGTCGGCCACCAGCGCGGCGGCAAACAGTGGCAGGATCATTGCGCGGTCGGCGGTCATTTCCATGACGATGATCACGGCGGTCAGCGGCGCGCGCGTCACCCCGGCGAAATAGGCGATCATGCCCAGCATCGCCACGGCGCCCGAATAGTCTGGCGGAAACAGCGTGCTGACCAGCTGGCCCAGCCCGGCGCCAACCGACAGCGATGGGGCAAAGATGCCGCCGGGCGCGCCGCTCAAGGCCGTGGCCAGCGAGGTGACGAACTTGGCCGGCCCGAACCACAGCGAGGTTTCCGCGCCCGACAGCAGCCCGCGCGTGGTGCCATAGCCGGTGCCCCAGGCCAGGCCACCGGGGCCAAGGCCTTGGGTGGCGACGCCAACCACCGCGACGATCAGGCCCAGCCCGGCCGCCAGCGCTACCGGCCGTGCGCGCAGGGCGCCGATCCAGCCATGGTCGATATTGCCAAAACCACTCAGCACGCGGGCAAACACGCCACCGGCAAGGCCGCCAGCCACCCCGCAGCCGAGCGCGGCCACCATCGCCGGCACGATCGGCACGTGCTGGCTCATCGCGCCGAAATAGATGTAATCGCCAGACAATCCCAGGCTGACCAGGCCTGCGGTCATCACTGCCAGCATGACCAGCAGCGCCAGGCGCTGCTCGAAGGCCGAGGCCAGTTCTTCGATCGCGAAGGCCACCCCGGCCAGCGGGGTGTTGAAGGCAGCGGCAACACCCGCCGCGCCGCCAGCGATGATCACGCCGGCACCCACCGGCACGCGCAAGAACTTGTGCACCGCCACCATGATCGCCGCGCTCAACTGCACGGTCGGCCCTTCGCGTCCCACCGATGCCCCGCCCAGCAGCATGGCCAGCGTTCCGGCCACCTTGGCGAGCGCGGTGCGCATCGACAGCAGCGGCGCCATCACGGGATGATCGGGCGCTTCGGCTGCGGCCATGACCTGGGGAATGCCCGATCCGCGGGCGGCCGGCCAACGCGTGCGCGTGGCCCAGGTGACGACCACGAAGATCGCCGGGGTCAGCACGATTGGCACGAGCGGATGGGCCGTGACGATCCGGGTGAACAGTCCCTGCACCGCCTCGCCGGCGCGGGCAAACAGGATGGCCGCAATCCCCAGGGCCAGCGCGCCGCCCAGGGCGGCGATGCGCGGTTGCAGGTTTCTGGCGGCGGCCAGCGGCTTGCGGAATTGGCGGGTGGGCATGCGGCAGGGCCTAGCGCGCCTGAACCTGAATTGCGCCTGAAAAGGTTGCGGTTCGGGAAAAAGCCCCTCCGCCAGGCCCTCTGGGCCTGCTACCTCCCCACGATATGGGGAGGATCTGAAGATCCTCCCTGCCAAAGGCGGGGAGGGGAACCGCCGCGAAGCGGTGGTGGAGGGGCATGACCGGCAACGAAAAAAGGGCGAGCCTTGCGGCCCGCCCTTTCTCCATTTCGTCGGGAAGAACCCGAAGAAGATTACTTGATTTCGACGGTGCCGCCGGCTTCTTCGATCTTCTTCTTGATGTCTTCGGCTTCAGCCTTCGACACGCCTTCCTTGACAGCCTTCGGCGCGCCTTCGACCAGGGCCTTGGCTTCGGTCAGGCCGAGCGAGGTGATCGCGCGGACTTCCTTGATGACCTGGATCTTCTTGCCGCCGTCGCCGGTCAGGATGACGTCGAATTCGGTCTTTTCTTCAGCAGCCGGAGCAGCTTCACCGGCGGGGGCAGCGGCCACGGCCACGGCAGCAGCGGCGCTTACGCCCCATGCTTCTTCAAGAGCCTTGGCGAGGTCAGCAGCTTCGAGAACGGTGAGCTGCGACAGTTCTTCAACGAGCTTGGCGATATCGGCCATGATGTTTCACTCCGTTAATATGTGGCGCCCGGCGTCCGCGGCATGCGGTGCGCACGGGCAAAAGTCGTTTGAACCGGCTCAGGCCGCATCCTTCTCGGCATAGGCGTTGAAGACGCGAGCCAGCTTCGCCGCCGGAGCGGTGGTGAGCTGGGCGATCTTCGTGGCCGGAGCCTGGATGAGACCGATAAGCTTGGCACGCAGTTCATCGAGCGAGGGCATCGTGGCCAGGGCCTTGACACCATCGGGGCTGAGAACCTGCGAACCCATCCCGCCACCGACGATTTCAATCTTGTCGGTGGTCTTGGCGAACTCGACGATCACCTTGGCGGCGGCGACGGGATCAGCCGAGGCAGCGATGGCGGTCGGCCCGGTGAAAAATTCACCAATGCCTTCGTAATCGGTGCCCTGGATGGCAAGCTTGGCAAGACGGTTCTTCGCAACCTTGTAGGTCGCACCGGCCTCACGAATCTTCGTGCGCAGGGCAGTGGACTGGGCCACCGTCATGCCGAGGTTGCGAGTGACGATAACCGCCCCCGAACCGCTCACGAGTTCGTTGAGGAAAGCGACCGATTCGGCTTTTTGCGAACGATCCATGCCTTACTCCTTCACAATGGCTGCCTGGGGCAAAGCCCCCTGCAGCCGGCTACGTTTGTCCCGGGCCGCAAGCGACCTGGGGCGAGTCCGTTCGACAAGGGAAGGAGGTTGCGCGCCGGCCATGGCCAGTGCGGTGGGCGCCACGATCCGAAAACGAAGCGTGCGGCCGTGAAATCTCTTTTCCCCGCCTAGGTCGGAAATTAAGCCTGGGCAAACCCCGGCGCCGACGGTCTCGGACGGATGAGCGGGGGACCAGGTCCGCCACTCGGGTGCGGCCCATAGCAGACGCGGACACGCAGTCAAGCAGGAGTGTCGCGTCAGGCGTGCAGCGTGGCGCTGCTGCCATGGCGCGGCAGGTGCAAGGCGGGCTGGCCAGCCAGGGCGGGTTTGACCACGCAGCAGTTCCGTCCCGCACTCTTGGCCTGGTACAGCGCCTGGTCGGCGCGGCGCAGCGCGGCATCGAGCATGACTTCGCCTGGCGACATGGCCGAGATGCCAAAGCTGGCGGTGACGGCAAAATCGCGGCCGAGCAGGCGCTGCACGCGCTGGGCAAAATCGCGGCGCACCGTTTCGGCCAGGTCTGCCGCCGTGCCAACCGCACCGGTGCCAGCCAGGCCCCCCGCCAAGGCCAGCGCGCCCTGTGGCAGATAGACCACGAACTCCTCTCCGCCAAAGCGCGCGGCAAAGGCCCGTGCGGGCAGATGCGCATCGATCGCGTTGGCCAGGAGAGCAATCACTTCATCGCCGCGATGATGGCCGAACTGGTCGTTCACGGCCTTGAAGTGATCGATGTCGCAGGCGATCACGGCGGCGTGGCTCTTTTCGTGGGCGCTGCGCCCGGCCAGCGCCTCGTCAAACCCGCGGCGGTTGAGCAGGCCGGTGAGGGGATCGCAGATCGCCCAGTCGCGATAGCGCATCAGCACGCCGATCATCACCGAGGCGAGCGCCGCCATGGCAAAGGCCACGCCGATCAGCGAGCCGGTGATCTGATAGACAAAGGCGTAAGGGCTGGTGGCAAAGTCGCCAAGGCCGCCACTCGCCAGCCAGCGAATGGCAGCGGCGCGCAGGCCGGCATCGGCCACGACCACCCAGCTGACCACGATCAGCGCGCGATCCCCGCTGCGCCGCGTGCGCCCGCGCGCCGCCAGCAGCGGCACTGCCATGAGCAGCGCGCAGCCCGCGTCCGATGCGGCCAGGTGCAGGCGCAAGCTGTCGCTCATCACGCCCCAGGCGCTTGCCATTACCGACAGGGCCGCGATTCCCAGGCGGAGCGAGATATGGCTGGGGCGCAGGCCGAAGTGTTCGCCCATCGCCTGGCCGAAACAGAGAAACGCTGCTGCAAACAATCCCGAGGCCAGCACGGCCCGGCCGCCTTCGGGCATCAGGAAAGTAAGTGCCGGCATGGCAAAGCCGGCAGCGCTGGCGAGGAATCCGCCCGCCCACCAGCCCGCGCTGGAGACTCGCCAGCGCCCCGCCAGGACGGCGGCAATGCCGAAGGCAACCTGCATGACCGGCAAGATAAAGGCGAATCGATCGTCCATGAAACTCGCGGCTAGGGCAATAGGCACGAGGCAACAGCGCGCAAACCAGCGCGATGTGCGTCCTGCGGTGCGCCATGCCTATGCGGTCACGGTAAACAGAACGCAAACTTTTGCTCCATCCTGGTAGTGGTTTGTGCGGAGAAACAGGCGCATTTTAGAATTAATTACAATTCCCCGCGCCGTGTCGTCGGGCGCTGCCGGCCGGGAGGGGCATCGCGTCGCCGCATCGGGCTGCTCTTGCCCGGCCGGCCTTTGACTTTGCAGGGCGGTGCTCCTATATGGCGATCCAACACCTGCTGTTTCGAGCAAGGCTTTCCCATGCGCGGGGGAAGGCTCAAGGAAGGAAGCAGCGGGCATCGGTACAACGCGAAGGCTGCGGGCCACGGGCATCCGGGAAGGGTGTGCGGTGCCCCGTGGCCTTGTTTGCGTTTGTGCCGTGCCACCCGCCGCGCATGGCAGATTTCCGCCGGTTTTGGCCGGCTCGTGACAAGCAAAGAGGCATTCACCTCCTATGGCAACCAAGGCTCCAGTCCGCGCCGGTCTGAAGAAGCGCATCCGCAAGATCTTCGGTGACATTCACGAAGTCGTGCAGATGCCGAACCTGATCGAGGTTCAGCGCGAATCGTACGAGCAGTTCCTCCGCTCCGATCCGTCGACCGGCTATGTCTCGGGCCTGGAAAAGACCCTGCGCTCGGTGTTCCCGATCCAGGACTTCGCCGGCACCGCCTCGCTCGATATCAAGGAGCGTGACGGCTATGTGCTCGAAGCGCCCAAGTACGACGTGAACGAATGCCGCCAGCGCGGCATCACTTACGCCGCGCCGATGAAGGTCACGCTCAAGCTCGCCACGTTTGAAGTGGACGCCGAGACCGAGACCAAGAGCCTCATCGATATCAAGGAGCAGGACGTCTACATGGGCGATATCCCGCTCATGACCGACAACGGCACCTTCATCATCAACGGCACCGAGCGCGTGATCGTGTCGCAGATGCACCGTTCGCCGGGCGTGCTGTTCGACCATGACCGTGGCAAGACGCACTCTTCGGGCAAGTACCTGTTTGCCGCGCGCGTCATCCCCTATCGCGGCTCGTGGCTCGATTTCGAATTCGACGCCAAGGACATCGTCAACGTGCGTATCGACCGCAAGCGCAAGCTGCCGGTCACCGCGCTGCTCTATGCCCTGGGCCTCAATGGCGAGCAGATCCTCGACCACTTCTACAACAAGGTTACCTGGGTGCGCGCCGAGGGCGGCTGGAAGGTGCCCTTCGTGCTCGACCAGTGGCGCGGTGCCAAGCCGACGTTCGACATCGTCGATGCCGCTTCGGGCGAAGTGGTGTTTGCCGCTGGCCAGAAGATCAGCCCGCGCGCTGCCAACAAGGCGGCCAAGGACGGCCTGCAGTCGCTGCTGATCCCGACCGAGGAAATCTTTGGCCGCTATGCCGCCAAGGACCTGATCGACGAATCGACCGGCCGCATCTGGATCGAAGCGGGCGATGAAGTCGGCCCCGAAAACCTCGACGTGCTCGACCGCGCCGGGGTGGACCAGCTCGACCTGCTCGACATCGACCACGTCAGCACCGGCCCGTGGATCCGCAACACGATGAAGGCCGACAAGGCCGAAGATCGCGACCACGCGCTGGCCGATATCTATCGCGTCATGCGCCCCGGCGAACCGCCGACGCGCGAAACCGCCGAAGCGCTGTTCGACGGCCTGTTCTTCGATGCTGACCGCTACGACCTCTCGGCCGTGGGCCGCGTGAAGCTCAACATGCGCCTGGGCCTGGATTGCCCGGACACCATCACCACCCTGCGCACCGACGATATCCTCGCCGTGGTCAAGGAACTGGTGAACCTCAAGGACGGCAAGGGCGAAGTCGACGACATCGACAACCTTGGCAACCGTCGCGTGCGTTCGGTGGGCGAGCTGCTGGAAAACCAGTATCGCGTCGGCCTGCTGCGCATGGAACGTGCGGTCAAGGAACGCATGAGCTCGGTCGACGTGTCGACCGTGATGCCCAACGACCTGATCAACGCCAAGCCGGCGGTGGCCGCGGTGCGTGAATTCTTCGGCTCCTCGCAGCTGTCGCAGTTCATGGACCAGACCAACCCGCTGTCGGAAGTGACGCACAAGCGTCGCGTTTCGGCCCTCGGGCCGGGTGGCTTGACGCGTGAGCGCGCCGGCTTCGAAGTGCGCGACGTTCACCCCACGCACTATGGTCGTATCTGCCCGATTGAAACGCCCGAAGGGCCCAACATCGGTCTGATCAACTCGCTCTCGACCTTCGCCCGCGTCAACAAGTACGGCTTCATCGAAACGCCGTACCGCAAGGTGCTCGACGGCAAGGTCTCGTCCGAAGTGGTCTATCTCTCGGCCATGGAAGAGCAGAAGCACACGGTGGCGCAGGCTTCGGCCGAAACCACGGCCGATGGCTCGTTCGTGGAAGAACTGGTCTCGGCCCGTCAGAACGGCGAATTCGTCATGGCGCCGCGCGAAACCGTGACGCTGATGGACGTCAGCCCCAAGCAGCTCGTCTCGGTGGCCGCCTCGCTCATTCCGTTCCTGGAAAACGACGACGCCAACCGCGCGCTGATGGGCTCGAACATGCAGCGCCAGGCGGTGCCGCTGGTCAAGGCCGATGCGCCGTTCGTGGGCACCGGCATGGAAGGCACCGTGGCGCGCGATTCGGGCGCCGCGATTGCCGCGCTGCGCGGCGGCATTGTCGACCAGGTGGACGCGACCCGTATCGTGATCCGCGTGACCGGCGACGTTGAACCGGGCAAGTCGGGCGTGGACATCTACACCCTGCAGAAGTTCGAACGCTCCAACCAGTCCACCTGCATCAACCAGCGCCCGCTGGTGAGCGTGGGCGATATCGTCGAAAAGGGCGATATCCTGGCTGACGGTCCCTCGACCGAGTTCGGCGAGCTGGCGCTGGGCCGTAACGTGCTCGTCGCGTTCATGCCCTGGAACGGCTACAACTACGAAGACTCGATCCTGATCAGCGAGCGCATCGTCAAGGAAGACGTCTTCACCTCGATCCACATCGAGGAATTCGAAGTCATGGCCCGCGACACCAAGCTCGGGCCCGAAGACATCACCCGCGACATCCCCAACGTGGGCGAGGAAGCGCTGCGCAACCTCGACGAAGCGGGCATCGTCTATGTGGGCGCCGAAGTGCACCCCGGTGATATCCTCGTCGGCAAGATCACGCCCAAGGGCGAATCCCCGATGACGCCGGAAGAAAAGCTGCTGCGCGCGATCTTCGGTGAAAAGGCGTCCGACGTGCGCGATACCTCGCTGCGTCTGCCGCCGGGCGTTTCGGGCACGATCGTGGACGTGCGCACGTTCAACCGCCACGGCATCGAGATCGACGACCGTACCCGCGCCATCCAGAACGAGGAAATCGAACGCCTCGCCAAGGACCGCGAAGACGAACGCGCCATTCTCAACCGTGCCACCTTCAACCGCCTGAAGGACATGCTGCTGGGCCAGGTGGCCACGGCCGCGCCCAAGGGCATCAAGAAGGGTGTCGACATCGACGAGCAGCTGCTGGCCGATGTGGAACGTCACGAATGGTGGAAGTTCGCCGTGGCCGACGATGCGCGCCAGCAGCAGCTGGAAGCGACCAAGGGCCAGTACGACACGGCGATCAAGGCGATCCAGGAGAAGTTCGAGGACCGCAAGGAAAAGCTGGAGCGCGGTGACGAACTGGCGCCGGGCGTGCTCAAGATGGTCAAGGTCTTCGTCGCGGTGAAGCGCAAGCTGCAGCCGGGCGACAAGATGGCCGGCCGTCACGGCAACAAGGGCATCATCAGCCGCATCCTGCCGCAGGAAGACATGCCCTTCCTGGAAGACGGCACCCCGGTCGATTTCGTGCTCAACCCGCTGGGCGTGCCCTCGCGCATGAACGTCGGGCAGATCTTCGAAACCCACCTGGGCTGGGCCGCACGCGGCCTGGGCCACAAGATCGGGGCGGCGCTCGACGCCTGGCGCGAAGCCAATCCCGATCCGCAGGCGGGCGAGCCGCCCGAAGCGGTGCGCGAACTGCTGGTCGATATCTATGGCGACAACTACGCCGAAGAGATCAAGGCCCGCAGCGATGCCGAAATCGTCGAGCTGGCCCAGAACGTGCGCCAAGGCGTGCCGATGGGTTCGCCGGTGTTCGACGGCGCGGTGGAAGCCGATGTGACCGCCATGCTGCGCAAGGCCGGGCTCGATGAATCGGGCCAGGTCACGCTGTTCGACGGCCGCACCGGCGAGGCGTTCGACCGCAAGGTCACCGTTGGCTGCAAGTACGTGCTCAAGCTGCACCACTTGGTGGACGACAAGATCCACGCCCGTTCGATCGGCCCCTACAGCCTCGTCACCCAGCAGCCGCTGGGCGGTAAGGCCCAGTTCGGTGGTCAGCGCTTCGGGGAAATGGAGGTCTGGGCGCTCCAGGCCTATGGCGCGGCCTACACGCTGCAGGAAATGCTCACGGTCAAGTCCGACGACGTTGTCGGCCGTACCAAGGTCTATGAAGCGATCGTCAAGGGTGACGACACCTTCGAGGCCGGCATTCCCGAAAGCTTCAACGTGCTGGTCAAGGAAATGCGCAGCCTGGGTCTCAACGTCGAACTCTCGTCGATCGACGAGACCGAAGACGACGATGGCCTGGCCGAGGCAGCCGAATAAGCCGGTCGTGGTGCGGCGGCGGACATGCTCCGCCGCCGCACCGGCCTGCCGCATGCACAGAGTTTCCCTCCCAGTGAGGATCACGCAATGAACGACCTGACGAAATTCACCAACCAGCTGCCCAAGCCCGAAACCTTCGACCAGATCCAGATCGGTCTGGCGTCGCCCGAGCGCATCCGCAGCTGGTCCTTCGGCGAAATCAAGAAGCCGGAAACCATCAACTACCGCACGTTCAAGCCCGAACGTGACGGCCTGTTCTGCGCCCGCATCTTCGGTCCCGTGAAGGACTACGAGTGCCTGTGCGGCAAGTACAAGCGCATGAAGTACAAGGGCGTCGTCTGCGAAAAGTGCGGCGTCGAAGTGACCGTGACCAAGGTGCGCCGCGAGCGCATGGGCCACATCGAACTGGCCGCGCCGGTTGCGCACATCTGGTTCTTGAAGTCGCTGCCCTCGCGCATCGGCCTGCTGCTCGACATGCAGCTCAAGCAGCTCGAACGCATCCTCTACTTCGAAAGCTACGTGGTCATCGAGCCGGGCATCACCCCGCTTGAACGCTACCAGCTGCTGACCGAAGACGAACTGCTCGACGCGCAGGACGAATATGGCGAAGACGCCTTTTCGGCCGGCATCGGCGCCGAGGCGGTCAAGCACATGCTCATGGACCTCGACATGGTCCAGGAGCGCGAAGACCTGCTCAAGGAGCTGTCCGAGACCAAGTCGGAACTCAAGCCCAAGAAGATCATCAAGCGCCTCAAGGTGGTGGAATCGTTCATCGATTCCGGCAACCGCCCGGAATGGATGATCCTCGACGTGGTGCCGGTCATTCCGCCCGAACTGCGCCCGCTGGTGCCGCTCGACGGTGGCCGCTTCGCCACCTCGGACTTGAACGACCTCTATCGTCGCGTCATCAACCGCAACAACCGCCTGAAGCGCCTGATCGAGCTGCGCGCACCCGACATCATCGTACGCAACGAAAAGCGCATGCTGCAGGAAGCGGTTGACGCGCTGTTCGACAACGGCCGCCGTGGCCGCGTGATCACCGGCGCCAACAAGCGTCCGCTCAAGTCGCTGTCCGACATGCTCAAGGGCAAGCAGGGCCGCTTCCGTCAGAACCTGCTCGGCAAGCGCGTCGACTATTCGGGCCGTTCGGTCATCGTGACCGGCCCGGAACTCAAGCTGCACCAGTGCGGCCTGCCCAAGAAGATGGCGCTCGAGCTGTTCAAGCCGTTCATCTATGCGCGGCTTGACGCCAAGGGTCTGTCGATGACCCTGAAGCAGGCCAAGAAGTGGGTGGAAAAGGAACGCAAGGAAGTCTGGGACATCCTGGACGAAGTGATCCGCGAACACCCGGTCATGCTCAACCGTGCGCCCACGCTGCACCGTCTGGGCATCCAGGCGTTCGAACCCGTGCTGATCGAAGGCAAGGCGATCCAGCTGCACCCGCTCGTCTGCTCGGCCTTCAACGCCGACTTCGACGGCGACCAGATGGCCGTCCACGTGCCGCTTTCGCTGGAAGCCCAGCTCGAAGCGCGCGTGCTGATGATGTCGACCAACAACATCCTCTCGCCCGCCAACGGCAAGCCGATCATCGTGCCTTCGCAGGACATGGTGCTGGGCCTCTATTACCTGTCGATGGACCGCAAGGGCGAGCCGGGCGAAGGCATGCTGCTGGCCGACATGGCCGAAGTGCACCAGGCGCTGTTTGCCGGCGCGGTGACCATGCACACCAAGATCGTGGCGCGCGTGCCGCAGACCGACGAGAACGGGAAGTCCTATCTCAAGCGGTATGAAACCACGCCCGGTCGCATGCTGATCGGCGAGTGCCTGCCCAAGAGCCACACCGTGCCCTTCGAGCTGGTCAACCGCCTGCTGACGAAGAAGGAAATCGCCGACGTCATCGACCAGGTCTATCGCCACACCGGCCAGAAGGAGACTGTCCTTTTCGCCGACGCGATCATGAGCCTGGGCTTCCGCAACGCGTTCAAGGCGGGCATCTCGTTCGGCAAGGACGACATGATCATCCCGGCGACCAAGGACGCTTTCGTGGCCGAGACGAAGGAACTCGTCGCCGACTACGAACAGCAGTACCAGGACGGCCTGATCACCCAGCAGGAAAAGTACAACAAGGTGATCGACGCCTGGAGCCGTTGCGGCGACCAGGTGGCCAACGCCATGATGGACGAGATCCGCGCCACGCCGAGCGACGAGCACGGCCGTGAAAAGCCGATCAACTCGATCTACATGATGAGCCACTCGGGCGCGCGTGGTTCGCCAACCCAGATGAAGCAGCTGGCCGGGATGCGCGGTCTGATGGCCAAGCCTTCGGGCGAAATCATCGAAACGCCGATCATCTCGAACTTCAAGGAAGGCCTGACCGTCCTTGAATACTTCAACTCGACCCACGGCGCTCGTAAGGGCCTGGCCGATACCGCGCTCAAGACGGCGAACTCGGGTTACCTGACCCGCCGTCTGGTCGACGTGTCGCAGGACTGCGTGGTGACGGTGAACGACTGCGGGACCGAGCGGGCGCTGGAAATGCGCGCGATCGTCCAGGGCGGCGCCACCATCGCCTCGCTGGGCGAACGCATCCTCGGCCGTACCCTGGCCGAAGACATGATCGAGGCGAAGACCGGCAACGTGATCTGCGAAAAGGGCACGCTGCTTGACGAAGCCGCGATCGCCCGGATCGAAGCGGCTGGTGTCCAGTCGGCGCGCATCCGCTCGCCGCTGATCTGCGAAGCGCCCCAGGGCGTGTGCGGCACCTGCTATGGCCGTGACCTTGCCCGCGGTACGCCGGTGAACATCGGTGAAGCGGTTGGCGTCATCGCTGCCCAGTCGATCGGTGAACCCGGCACGCAGCTGACCATGCGTACGTTCCACATCGGTGGCGCCGCGCAGGTCAACGAACAGTCGCACCTCGAATCGATCTGCGACGGTACCGTGCACTATCGCGACATCCCGACGATCACCGACAGCCGCAACCGCCGCCTGTCGCTCGCCCGCAACGGCGAAATCGTGATCATGGACACCGATGGTCGCGAACGCGCCATGCACCGCGTGCCCTATGGTACCCACCTGCTGCACGAAAACGGTGCGACGGTGGCCCAGGGCCAGCGCCTGGCCGAGTGGGACCCGTTTACCCTGCCGGTGATCACGGAAAAGCCCGGTATCGTGCGCTATCAGGACCTGATCGACGGCCGCACCCTGACGGAACAGGTCGACGAAGCGACGGGTATTGCCCAGCGCGTCGTCACCGAAAACCGTGCCGGTGGCCGCGCCAAGAAGGAAGACCTGCGTCCGCGCCTGACCCTGCTCGACGACGCCTCGGGTGAAACCGCGCGCTACATGATGGCGCCGGGCACGACCCTGTCGGTGGAAGACGGCCAGGAAGTCCAGGCCGGTGACGTGCTGGCCCGCGCCAGCCGCGAAGCCGCCAAGACCCGCGACATCACGGGCGGTCTGCCGCGCGTGGCCGAGCTGTTCGAAGCGCGCAAGCCCAAGGACAACGCGATCATCGCCAAGATCTCGGGCCGCATCGAGTTCATCCGCGACTACAAGGCGAAGCGGAAGATCGCGATCATCCCGGAAGAAGGCGAACCGGTCGAGTACCTGATCCCCAAGTCCAAGGTGATCGACGTCCAGGAAGGCGACTACGTCAAGAAGGGCGACAACCTGATCTCGGGCTCGCCCGATCCGCACGACATTCTCGAGGTTCTCGGTGTTGAGGCCCTGGCGGAATACCTCGTCGCGGAAATCCAGGAAGTCTATCGCTTGCAGGGCGTGAAGATCAACGACAAGCACATCGAGGTGATCGTTCGCCAGATGCTGCAGAAGGTGGAAATCACCGATGGCGGTGACACCACCCTGCTGCCGGGTGAGCAGGTTGACCTTGAGGAAATGAACGAAACCAACGCCAAGATGCCGGGGGGCTCGCGCCTCGCGGAAGGCAAGCCGGTGCTGCTCGGCATCACCAAGGCTTCGCTGCAGACGCGTTCGTTCATCTCTGCCGCGTCGTTCCAGGAAACCACCCGCGTGCTCACGCAGGCGGCGGTCGAAGGAAAGCGCGACAGCCTGATCGGCCTCAAGGAAAACGTCATCGTCGGCCGTCTCATCCCCGCCGGCACCGGCGCTGGCATGAACCGCATGCGCGTGGCGGCCAACAGCCGCGACGCCGCCCTTCGCGCCGCCAACCGTCGCCTTCAGGAAGCCCTCATCGCGCCGCGCACCGCCGCTGAAGAGCATGCCGCCGAACTGGCCCAGGGCCCCGAAGCCGCGATCGGCGACGATCCGCTCGCCTCGGTCGAAGGGGAAACCCACGGCACCGACGCTGATGCGGCCGATTACCTGATCAAGGGCGACGAGGACTGATCCTCGCCGCGCTGCGGTCAACGCAAACAGCAAGAACCCCGTCGGGCAACCGGCGGGGTTTTTGTTTGGCCCTGGTGTGTGAGTGTGTGTGTGCTGCGAAGCTGCGTGGATTTTTTCACACGAAGCCACGAAGACACGAAGAAAGGAAAGACTGGCGCAGCCAGAACGTCACCCTTCTTCCTTCGTGGCTTCGTGGCTTCGTGGCTTCGTGTGAAAAAGATTACGGCGCCATAGTCGATGCCCAAGACAGGGAAAGCTGCCCCAGCGCGTTCTATGTTCGTAAAAAAGAGGCCCGTTCCGGGCCGGCTTCCGGCGCTGCCAGGGCAGGAGCGGGGCACCGCAGCGCCGGGGGAGTGCCGGCACGGAACGGGCACGCGGTTACGCGCTGCGTCCTGACAGCAGCGCGGCCGCGTGTTGGGTGGCGTGGTAGAGGCCGTCCTGCCGGTCGACCCTGACGAACCCGTGCAGCATGCCGGCAAAACCCTCGTTATCGGCCAGCAGGGCATGGCGCACCATGGCCGCCAGAGTTGCCTCGTCGGGCGTCATGGTAAGCTGGCACGGACGGTTGACGAGGAAGCGTTCGGGCCAGGTGCGGATCACCCGGCGCACCAGCGCATGGACCGCGGCGGCGGTCTCGATGCTGCGATAGCGTTGCGCCAGGTCGGGGATAGGGTCGCGCCCCGCGCGCTCGAACATGGCCGACAGGCGCATGGCCATGACCACGTGCAGAGCTGTCAGGGACAGTGCCCGCACATCCTGGGGGCGGGCCAACGCGGCAATCGTGGCCGCGGCCGATGCAGTGGTCGAAGTGGACAAGAGCGGCACTCCTTTTTGAGAACGATTCGCAGCGTACGGCGGTGGCTCCGCGTCGTCAATGCGAATCATTCGCAAAAATGGCACGCTTGAGCGCAACAACAAACGCCGGCCACCCCAGGGGCAGCCGGCGTTTGCAAACATCGCGCGAAAAGATGTCAGGCCGTACGGAAGCCCTGCGTGATCGGATAGCGCCGATCGCGCCCGAAATTGCGCATGCCCAGCTTCACCCCCGGCGGGGCCTGGCGCCGCTTGTACTCGGCCAGGTGCAGCAGCCGCTCGATGCGCTCCACCGTGGCGCGCTCGAACCCTTCGGCGGTGATCTGCGATACGCTCTTTTCGTGCTCGACCAGGCCCAGCAGGATGGCATCGAGCACGTCATAGGGCGGCAGCGAATCCTCGTCCTTCTGGTCGGGGCGCAGTTCTGCGCTGGGTGGCTTGGTGATGATCCGCTCGGGCATCACCGGCCCGTCCGGTCCCATGCCGATGCGCGGGCGGTGTTCGTTGCGCCAGCGCGAGAGGGCAAAGACGGTGGTCTTGTAGGCGTCCTTGAGCGGATTGTAGCCGCCGTTCATGTCACCATAGATGGTGGCATAGCCCACGCTCATCTCGCTCTTGTTGCCGGTGGTGACCAGCATCGGCCCGAACTTGTTGGACAGGGCCATCAGCGTGGTGCCGCGGATGCGCGATTGCAGGTTCTCTTCGGTCAGGTCGGGCTCTCGCCCGGCAAACAGGGGGCTGAGCATATCGGTAAAGCCGTCCACCGCTGGGGCGATCGGCACGGTATCGAGCCGCACGCCCAGCATCTGGGCACAGCCTGCGGCATCGTCCAGGCTTGCCTGGCTGGTATAGCGGCTGGGCAGCATCACGCACCACACCCGATCGGCACCCAGCGCATCGACCGCGATCGCGGCGCAGAGCGCCGAATCGATCCCGCCGGAAAGCCCGAGCAGCACGCCGGGAAAGCGATTCTTGTTCACATAGTCGCGCAGCGCCATGACCATGGCGCAATAGATGTCTTCGGGATGCTCGGTCGGCTCGGCCACCTCGGCTGCCTGGCAGCGCCAGCGGTGGCCGTTGCCGAACGGCACCTTGTTCCACACCGTTTCGACCACGGCCTCTTCCCATTCGGGAAGCTGCGCCCACAGCGCGCCTTCCGGGCCGACGACGAAGCTGGCGCCATCGAATACCACCTCGTCCTGCCCGCCGACGCGGTTGACATAGGCGAGCGGAATGCCGGTATCGATCGCGCGGCGCTTCGCCACGCCATCGATGCGCAGCACGTCCTTGTCGATCTCGTAAGGGCTGCCGTTGACGCAGAGGAAGATTTCCGCGCCTAGCTGCGCCAGGTGGCGGCACACGTCGGGATGCCAGATATCCTCGCAGATCGGCAGGCCCAGAACGGCGCCGCGAAACGGCACCGGTTCGGGCAGCGGGCCGGGCAGGAACAGGCGCTTTTCGTCGAACGTGCCATAGTTGGGCAGCTCGTACTTGAAGCGCGTGGCCACGATCTTGCCGCCATCGAGCAGCGCCACGCCGTTGTGCAGCGCGCCGTCGCGCACGAACACCGATCCCACCAGCATCGCCGGGCCGCCATCGGCGGTGGCGCGCGCCAGCTGTTCCAGTTCCACCGCCGCGCGTTCGATCAGCGCGGGTTTCAGGATCAGGTCTTCGGGCGGATAGCCGATCAGCTGCATTTCCGGAAAGACGATCAGGTCGCTGCGCGGGGCCTTTGCCCGCACCTCCAGCATCGCGGCGGCGTTGGCGGCAAGGTCGCCAACCCTTTGGTTGAGTTGTGCAAGCGTGATGATCAGTGTGTCGGCCATGGCCAGACCCTAGGCGGCATCAGCCATGGCGGGCAAGGGGGCTGTACCGTGGTGGGGCGCAAAACGGCCTGTTTGCGGCCCGTTCGGGACGCTGGGGCGTTGCAAAACTGTCATCTTGGGCTAAGGGCGGCGCGAGGATCAGGATCACCAAAGGACTCGAGGGAAACGCCATGAAGATCATGTCCGGCAACGGCAACCTGCCGCTGGCCCGCGCCATTGCGGCCTATCTGGAACTGCCGCTGACCGACGCCTCGGTGCGCCGCTTTGCCGACGAGGAAGTCTTCGTGGAAATCCACGAGAACGTGCGCGGCGAAGATGTCTTCCTGGTGCAGTCCACCAGCTATCCCGCCAACGACAACCTGCTCGAGCTGCTGATCTGCATCGATGCGCTGCGCCGCGCCTCGGCCAAGCGGATCACCGCCGTGGTGCCTTACTTCGGCTATGCCCGCCAGGACCGCAAGCCGGGGCCGCGCACGCCGATCTCGGCCAAGCTGGTGGCCAACCTGATCACCACGGCCGGGGCCGATCGCGTGCTCGCGGTCGATCTCCATGCCGGGCAGATCCAGGGCTTCTTCGATATCCCGACGGACAACCTGTTTGCCGCCCCGGTCATGGCCGCCGATATCCAGACCCGTTACGGCGGGCAGGAACTGATGGTTGTCTCGCCCGACGTTGGCGGCGTGGTGCGCGCCCGCGCCCTGGCCAAGCGGCTCGACAACGCGCCGCTGGCCATCGTCGACAAGCGTCGCGATCGTCCCGGCCAGTCCGAAGTGATGAACATCATCGGCGACGTGAAGGGCCGCATGTGCATCCTGATCGACGATATCATCGATTCGGGCGGCACGCTGTGCAACGCGGCGCAGGCCCTCATGGATGCCGGTGCGGCCGGGGTCGCGGCCTATATCACCCACGGCGTGCTGTCGGGCGCGGCTGTGGCCCGCGTCGGCAATTCGGCGCTCAAGGAACTGGTGATCACCGACACCATCCTGCCGACCGAAGCGACCAAGGACTGCGACAGCATCCGCATCCTGACCATCGCTCCGCTGATCGGCGAGGCGATCCGCCGCATTGCCGACGAAAGCTCGGTCTCCAGCCTGTTCGACTGATCCCGCGCGATCCGGTCCTGGGTATTACTGCCAGGGCCGGATGCCGCCCGGTGCAATCCGCTCGGTCATTTCCAGGCGGCGCGCCTGGCGGGTTTCCAGCGACAGCGTCATCAGCGGCTGCGCCAGATCGACGAACTGGCGTGGCGACATGCCGAACATCGCGGTAAATTCGCGGATCAGGTGGCTCTGGTCGTAATAGCGCAGCGCCAGGGTTTCCCCTTCGGCATCGTCGGCCACGCCGCGCAGGTGGCTCGCCATGTCGAGCGCGCGGGCCCGCCGCAGCACCTGCTTGGGCGTCATGCCGAAATCGCGCCGCACGATCCGCTCCAGCCGGCGCTGCTCGATCCCGCATTGCTGGGCAAATTCGCCCACGCCGATCGCGGGGTTGGCCAGCGCTGCCGCTTCGAAACGGGCGGAAACCGCATCGGGTTCTGCTGTGCCGCGCCAGGCGATCACCGCGCGCAGGGCCTCTTCCATCGCCTGGCACCAGTCTTCGGGCGAGGCGGCCGGATCGAACATCTCCAGCCAGTGATCCGGGTTCAGGCCCAACTGGTCGATCGTGGCAAAGCGGTCGGTCAGTTCGGCCTCGGGCAGGCTGGCCAGAACGTGGGCCGCGCCCGGACGCAACACGGCGCCCACGCTGGTAAAGCTGCCGGTCACGCCCACGGCCATGCGCTTGGTATTGGGGCCAAAGACCAGCGCCGCCCGGCCCAGCGCGCGCAAGCCATCGCGGGTCTGCGCTGTCCATTCCCCGCGCAGTTGCACGCGGATGCAGCCGGTATCGGCCAGTAGCCCGCATTGCAGGGCATGGCCCGCCGGGGCATCGACCACGGTGACATAGAACCGGCCGATCCACGGCGCCAGGTCGGGCGCTGGCGCGCGGTTGTAAGACAGTGGCTGCCCCTGGCGGGTGAATCCCGCGGCCGGCGCAATCGCCCGGTCCACAGCCGGCCTGATCTGGCGACTCATGCTTGCTTTGCCCCCTGAATGCCCTGCTTGCTCTCTTATCCGCCTTTCGCAAACCTCAAATGTTGCATCCTGCCCCTGTACTGCCGCCGTGCCGCACCGGGCCGGAGCAACGTTCTTGACCGCTTCGGCCCGATCGGCAAAGCACTGGGCCATGAAGCTCGATGACGACATTGCCCTGGCCCACCGCCTGGCCGACGCTGCCGGCGCCGCGATCCGGCCCTATTTTCGCAGTGTGACCGCCGAACGCAAGGGGGATGCCACGCCGGTGACCCTGGCAGACCGCGCGGCAGAAGAGGCGATGCGTACCATTCTGGCCGCTGAGCGCCCCGATGACACCGTCATCGGCGAGGAATTCGGCACGCGCGAGGGCACTTCGGGTCGCAGCTGGGTGCTCGATCCGATCGATGGCACGGCCGGCTTCCTCGCCGGGCGCGCGCTGTTCGGCACGCTGATCGCGCTTCTGGTCGATGGCTTTCCGGTGATGGGCGTGATCGACCAGCCGATTGCCAACGAACGCTGGCTGGGCGCCTCGGGCCGCGAAACCACGCTCAACGGCCAGCCGGTAAAGACCCGCCCCTGCCGCGAGCTGGCCGAGGCGACGATCGCCACCACCGGGCCGCACTATTTCAGCCAGCATGAAGGCGACCACTTCATGGCGCTGGCCGGCCAGACCGACTACCGCCGCATGGTGATGGGTGGCGATTGCTACAACTATGCCATGCTCGCCACTGGCCAACTCGACATCGTGTGCGAGGCGGGCCTCAAGCTGCACGACTGGGCCGCGCTGGTGCCGGTGGTTGAAGGGGCGGGCGGCACGATGTCCGATTGGAATGGCGATCCGCTGCACATCGGCTCGGAAGGCCACGTCCTTGCCTTGGGCGATCCGGCGCGCCTGGACGACGTGATCGAAGCGCTGGCCGCAGGGCACAACCACCGGCACTGAACGGCTTCGGCCGCGTTGTGCCTGCCATGACGACTGCTGCATCCACCATCGTGATCACGGGCGCGGGCGCCGGTATCGGCCGGGGCACCGCCTTGCACTTTGCCGCGCTCGGCTGGCGCGTGGTCGCGCTTGATCGCGATGCCAAGGCGCTCAAGGAACTGGGGGCCATGCTGCCGCGCGGGCAGGGCTTGACGATAGCTTGCGACGTGGGCCGGGAAAAGCCCGTGGCCCGCGCCTTCGCCCGCATTGCCGCCTGGGCAGGCGATGGTATCGATTGCCTGGTCAACAACGCCGGCATTGCCGATCCCTATTGCGGCCCGCTGGAAGACCTGGCCTTGGCCGACTGGCAGCGCTGGATCGATGCTTCGCTCACCGCCGCGTTTCTGTGCAGCCGTGCCGCCCTGCCCTTGCTGCAACGGCGCAGCGGCGCCAGCGTGGTCAACATCGCGTCAACGCGGGCCTTGCAGTCCGAACCCGATACATATGCCTATGCTGCGGCCAAGGGCGGCCTCTGCGCGCTCACCCATGCCATGGCGGTGGGGCTGGGGCCGCAGGTGCGGGTCAACGCCGTGCTGCCCGGCTGGATCGAGACCGGACCGTGGCAGCGTGCCGACCGCGCTCGCGCGGCGGACCACCGCCCCATCGATGAAGCGCAGCATCCCGCCGGGCGCGTGGGCACGGTGCACGATATCGCCACCACCATTGCCTGGCTCGCCAGCCCGGATGCCGGCTTCGTCACCGGGCAGCAGATCATGGTGGACGGCGGCATGACCCGCAAGATGATCTACGCCGAATGATGGCAGCAGATTAGACACTTGTTCAATATCGTTGCTCATGCAACCTTGCCGACCATCCCCCAACAAGAGGATGGTGCATGACAACGATAAAGAGCGTGGCGCTGGGAGCGGCCGCGCTGGTGGCGCTGGCAACCGGCAGCGCGCAGGCCAAGACCGTGGTAGTGCGCGCCGCACACATGATCGACGTGCTGGCCGGCAAGCGGGTCGATGGCGCGCAAGTGGTGATCACCGATGGCCGCATCACGGCCGTTGGCAAGAGTGGCGATGCCGTGCCCGCCGGGGCCGAAGTGGTCGATCTGGGACAGCGCACGCTGCTGCCCGGCCTGATCGACATGCACGTGCACCTGACCGGCGATCCCACGCTCAGCGGCTATCGCGGGCTGGAGTTCACCGACAACCTGTCGACCGTGATCGGCGTGGCCAATGCCCGCAAGACGGTGGAAGCCGGCTTTACCACGGTACGCAACGTCGGCTCAGCCAACTATGACGACGTCGCGCTCAAGCAGGGGATCGAACTGGGCTATGTCCCCGGGCCGCGCATCGTGCCGGCGACCTATGCCCTGGGCGCCACGGGCGGCCATTGCGATTCCACCGAATTTCCGCCCTCGATCACCGTGCCTTCGCCGCAGATCGCCAACACGCCCGAAGAGTTCCGCGCGCTGGTGCGCAAGGTGCGCAAGTATGGCGCCGAAGTGATCAAGATCTGCGCCACCGGCGGCGTCTTTTCCAAGACCGATTCGGTCGGCGCCCAGCAGATGAGCTTTGACGAACTCAAGGCCGTGGCCGACGAGGCGCACATGCTCGGCATGCGCGTGGCGGCCCATGCCCATGGCACCGCCGGCATCAACGATGCGCTGCGCGCCGGGATCGACACGATCGAGCACGCCAGCCTCGCTGACGAGGAAAGCTTCAAGCTGGCCAAGGCCAAGGGCGCTTGGCTCGACATGGACATCTACAACGACGACTATATCCTGGCCGAAGGCGAGAAGAACGGCGTCTTCCCGGAAAGCCTGGCCAAGGAAAAGATGATCGGCCGCAAGCAGCGCGAAACCTTCCGCGCCGCCCATGCTGCCGGGGTCAAGCTGCTGTTCGGCACCGATGGCGGCGTCTATCCCAACGGCTACAACGCGCGCCAGTTCGCCAAGATGGTGGAATGGGGCATGACCCCGATCGAGGCGATCCAGGCCGCCACCAAGAGCGCCGCCGAAGCGCTCGACCGCACGGCTGACGTGGGCGCCATTGCCACGGGCCGTTATGGCGATCTCATCGCCGTCGACGGCGATCCGCTGGCTGACGTGCGCACGCTGGAACACGTCGCTTTCGTGATGAAGGGTGGCGAGGTGGTGAAGGCCGCGCAGTAAGCAACAAGCCCTCCCCTAACCCCTCCCGCACGCGGGAGGGGGACTTGAAGGGGGCACCTCTACTCCCCTCCCGCGTGCGGGAGGGGCCGGGGGAGGGCATGTTCCCCGACCAAGCCCCGAAAACTTAATCCTCCGCCGCCTGGCTGTTCAACTGGATATAGTTGTGGATGCCCATCTGCTTGATCAGGTCGAGCTGGGTTTCCAGGGTATCGATATGCTCTTCCTCGCTTTCGAGGATCTTTTGCAGCAGATCGCGGCTGACATAGTCGCGCACCGTCTCGCAATGGGCGATGCCGTCTTTCAGCAGGGGCACGGCCTCGTATTCCAGGGCTAGGTCGGCCTTGAGCACTTCCTCCACCGACTCGCCCACTTTCAGACGGCCCAGCGCCTGGAAATTGGGCAACCCATCCAGGAACAGGATGCGATCGGCCAGGAGATCGGCGTGCTTCATCTCGTCAATCGATTCGTGCCGTTCGAAATCAGCGAGCTTCTTCACGCCCCAGTGCGAGAGCAGGCGATAGTGCAGCCAGTATTGGTTGATCGCGGTCAGTTCGTTGAACAGGGCCTTGTTCAGAAACTCGATGACCTTGGCATCGCCCTTCATGGCCGAACCTTCCTATGCCGTTGAACTGGAAGGCAGGGTAAGCGAGCGAGGGAGCCGGGGCAATGCGCAGTTGCGCCGCGCACCACGGTCCGCCTTATCACGCCATCGCGCAGGCGCGCTCGTCGGCCACCACGTCGTCGGCATCGTCCAGGCACTGTCGGCACTGTGCCTGGCAGCCCAGCGTTCCATAGAGCGCTTCGGCATCGCCGCGGGCGTGGCAACGGGCGGCCTGGCGCAGATCTTTCTCGCGGATGGCATTGCAGATGCAGATGTACATGGCGCTGAGTGCTTTCGCTCATGAGAACGATTCGCAAGGTAATGCGATTCATTCTCATGAGCAAGGGGTAAAGCGATCCTTGCCGCCGGTTGCGTAGCGTTCCGGGCACGCCTTGCAATGCGCATGGGCGCCCGCTACATGGGCGGCCAGCATCGAGAGTTGGGGGCGACGCCCCAACGCCAACCTGCCGGTTTCCGGGCAAGGTGGCGCTCCCTGACGGGAGGATGTGGCCGATCCGGCAACGAAACGGAGCAAGCCCCAGGCGTCCTTTCCATCCCCTCGCGCTGTACAGGATTTGGCTGTGCAGGATTTGAAGGAAAGCTACGCCCGTGCCGATCAGGATCGCCGATAACCTCCCCGCCCGCCGCACGCTGGAAGCCGAAGGCGTGATCGTGATGGGCGAAACCGAGGCCGCGCGGCAGGATATCCGCCCCTTGCGCATCGCCCTGCTCAACCTGATGCCCGACAAGATCACCACCGAAACCCAGGTGGCGCGCCTGCTTGGCGCCACGCCGCTGCAGATCGAGCTCAAGCTGGTGCGCCTGTCGGGCCATGTCAGCAAGACCACCTCGGCCGGGCATCTGGCGGAATTCTATTCGCCGTTTTCCGCCGTGCGCGCAGAGCGCTTCGATGGCCTGATCGTCACCGGCGCGCCGGTCGAAACGATGGACTATGGCGAGGTGACCTATTGGGACGAGTTGCGCCAGATCTTTGACTGGAGCCAGACCCACTGCCACCGCCTGCTGACGATCTGTTGGGGCGCCATGGCGGCGCTGGCGCATTTCCACGGGGTGCCCAAGCATGCCCTGGGGGCCAAGGCGCATGGCGTGTTCGATCACGTCAACCGCGCCCCGGCCAGCCCCTGGCTGCGCGGCATGTCTGACGTGGTGCCCGTGCCGGTTTCGCGCTGGAGCGAGATTCGCGCGGCAGACCTGCCCGCCGGCCTTGCCGTATTGCTCGACAGTGAAGAGGTCGGGCCCTGCCTGGTCGAGGATCCGGCCCATCGTGCCATCCACATGTTCAACCATCTGGAATACGACACGCTCACGCTCGATACCGAATATCGCCGCGATGGCGAACGGATCGTGCCGCGTCACTATTATCCGCACAACGATCCGGCCCAGCTGCCGCGCAACACCTGGCGCACGCATGGCCACCAATTGTTCGGCAACTGGATCAACGAGGTTTATCAGACCACGCCGTTCAATCTGGACGATATCGGCTGACCTGTTGCCCCTCCGTCAGGCCTGCGGGCTGCCACCTCCCCGCCAAGCGGGGAGGACCTTCCTCATCCTCCCCACAGCGTGGGGAGGGGGACCGCCCGCGCAGCGGGTGGTGGAGGGGCAGTTCCCCACCCGCCCGAATCAAGTTGCCAAACCGGCCCACCCTCGTTAAGGGCCGCCCCTTCAATCCACGCGGATCTGCGTTCCTGCCTGGCCACATAGGGCTGCCACGGCAGGTACACCGCGTCGAACAAGGAGACGAAAATGCCCAAGCTCAAGACCAAGAGCGGTGTGAAGAAGCGCTTCAAGCTTACCGCTACGGGCAAGGTGAAGCACGGCGTGGCCGGCAAGCGCCACCGCCTGATCAGCCACAACGCCAAGTACATCCGCCAGAACCGCGGCACCGACGTGATCTCCGACGCTGACGCGAAGGTGATCAAGAAGTGGGCGCCCTACGGGCTGAACTGAGGAGGCTGATCCATGTCCCGTATCAAGCGCGGCACCACCACGCGTGCCAAGCATAAGCGTATTCTCGACCAGGCCAAGGGTTACCGCGGCCGTCGCAAGAACACGATCCGCGTTGCCCGCCAAGCCGTTGAAAAGGCTGGCCAGTACGCATACCGCGACCGCAAGGTCAAGAAGCGCACGTTCCGTGCTCTGTGGATCCAGCGCATCAACGCGGCCGTCCGCGCTGAAGGCCTGACCTATTCGCAGTTCATCCACGGCACCAAGCTTGCTGGCATCGAACTCGATCGCAAGGCCATGGCGGATCTCGCCATGAACGAAGGCGGCGTGTTCGCGGCCGTGATCGCCCAGGCCAAGGCTGCCCTTCCGGCCGCCTGATCGCCTGATCGCGATACAGCTTTTAAAGGCGCTCGTTCCGAAAGGAGCGGGCGCCTTTTGCTTTTGGGGGTTTCCGCGAACATGCCCTCCCCCCGACCCCCTCCCGCAGGCGGGAGGGGGAGAGCAACAAGACTCCCCTCCCGCCTGCGGGAGGGGTTGGGGGAGGGCGTGTTGCCACCCTACAACCCACGCAACCCATCTTCCCTTCTGCCCCGCAAAGCGCTAGCGGCAGGCGCGATG
Source organism: Novosphingobium sp. B-7 (assembly GCF_000410615.1). Taxonomy (NCBI): domain Bacteria; kingdom Pseudomonadati; phylum Pseudomonadota; class Alphaproteobacteria; order Sphingomonadales; family Sphingomonadaceae; genus Novosphingobium; species Novosphingobium sp. B-7. The sequence goes on from NZ_KE148336.1 coordinate 34,993, forward strand.
GAACAGCTAGACCAACAGCAGGCCGAAACGCTCGGCGCCATTGCCGATGCCACCACGCTCGATGCGCTGGAGGCGATCCGCGTGTCCGCGCTCGGCAAGCAGGGCTGGGTTTCCGCCCTGCTCAAGACCATGGGCCAGTTGAGCCCGGAAGAGC
>NZ_KE148336.1:35209-42350 GCF_000410615.1 Novosphingobium sp. B-7
CTTGCCGCCCGCAAGGCTGCGCTGGAAAGCGCCGCGCTCGATGCGCGGCTGGCGGCCGAGGCGGTGGACCTGTCGCTGCCCGCGCCGGAAAGCCCGCGCGGCAGCGTCCACCCGGTCAGCCAAGTGATGGACGAACTGGCCGAAATCTTTGCCGACATGGGCTTTGCCGTGGCCAGCGGCCCGGAAATCGAAGACGATTGGCACAACTTCACCGCGCTCAACATGCCCGAAACGCATCCGGCGCGCGCGATGCACGATACGTTCTATTTCCCGGACAAGGACGGGGAAGGGCGCGACATGCTGCTGCGCACGCACACCTCGCCGGTGCAGATCCGCGCGATGCTGAAAGACGGTGCGCCGTTGCGTATCATCGCGCCAGGCCGCGTCTATCGCTCTGACAGCGACGCCACGCACACGCCGATGTTCCATCAGATCGAAGGCCTGGTGATCGACAAGGGCATTCACCTGGGCCACCTCAAGTGGACGCTGGAAACCTTCCTCAAGGCCTTCTTCGAGCGCGACGATATCGTCCTGCGCCTGCGCCCCAGCTATTTCCCGTTCACCGAACCCTCGGTGGAAGTGGACGTGGGCTATACCCTGGTGGGCGGCAAGCGCGTGGTTGGCGGCAGCGGCGATGCGCCGGGCGGCGGCTGGATGGAAGTCTTGGGCTCGGGCATGGTCAACCGCAAGGTCATCGAATTTGGCGGGCTCGATCCCGATGAATGGCAGGGCTTTGCCTTTGGCACCGGCGTCGATCGCCTGGCCATGCTCAAGTACGGCCTGGATGACCTGCGCGCCTTCTTCGATGGCGATGCCCGCTGGCTTGGCCACTATGGATTCGGGGCGCTCGACGTGCCCACCCTTTCGGGCGGCGTGGGAGTGAAGCCGTGAAGTTTTCCCTGTCATGGCTCAAGGCGCTGCTCGACACGCAAGCGAGCGCCACCGAGATTGCCGAAAAGCTCACCAGCCTGGGCCTGGAAATCGAAAGCGTGACCGACGCGTCGGCCGCGCTCAAGCAGTTCCGCGTCGCCCGCGTGCTGACGGCGGAAAAGCATCCACAGGCTGACAAGCTCCAGGTGCTCAGCGTCGATCTGGGTGATGGCTCGCCGCTCCAGGTGGTCTGCGGCGCGCCCAATGCGCGCGCGGGGCTCGTCGGCGTGCTCGGCCTGCCCGGTGCGGTCGTTCCGGCCAATGGCATGGAACTGCGCAAGAGCGCGATTCGCGGTGTCGAATCCAACGGCATGATGTGTTCCACCCGCGAACTGGGCCTGGGCGAGGAACACGACGGCATCATCGAACTGCCCGAAGACACCGCGCTGGGGCAGTCGTTTGCCGACTATATCGGGTCTGACCCGGTGTTCGATGTGGCGATCACGCCCAACCGCCCCGATTGCATGGGCGTCTATGGCATTGCCCGCGATCTGGCGGCGGCCGGCATCGGCACGCTCCGCGCCATCGACGTGGCCCCGGTGACCGGCACTGGCCCGTGCCCGGTCGACATCCGCATCGAGGATGCGGCCGGCTGCCCGGCATTCTATGGCCGCGTGATCAAGGGCGTGACCAACGGCGCCTCGCCGCAGTGGCTGCAGGACCGGCTCAAGGCTGCCGGCCAGCGCCCGATCTCGGCACTGGTGGACATCACCAACTACGTCATGCTCGGCTATGGCCGCCCGGCCCATGCCTATGACCTGGCCAAGCTGACCGGCGCCGTCACCGCCCGGCTGGCGCGCGAAGGCGAAACCGTCGTCGCGCTCAACGGCAAGGAATATGTGCTCCAGCCGTTCATGACCGTGATTGCCGACGACGTTGGCGTGCACGATATCGGCGGCATCATGGGTGGCGAGCATTCCGGCTGTTCGGATACGACCACCGACGTGCTGCTCGAAGTTGCCTATTTCGATCCCGCGCACATCGCCCGCACCGGCCAGGCGCTGGCGCTGGCCAGCGATGCCCGCGGCCGGTTCGAACGCGGCGTCGATCCCGCATTCCTCGATACCGGGATGGACCTGCTCACTGCGCTGATCCTTGAGGTCTGCGGTGGTGAGGCCAGCGAAGTGGTGCGCGTGGGCACGCCGCCGGTGGCGCAGCGCAGCCTGGCCTATGATCCAGCGCTGGCTGGCCAGTTGGGCGGCGTTGCCGTGGCCCAGGGCGAACAGAAGCGCATCCTGGCCGCGCTGGGCTTTGCCGTGGACGCGGATTGGACCGTGACCGTGCCGACCTGGCGCCCTGACATCGCCGGCGCGCCCGATCTGGTGGAGGAAGTGATCCGCGTGCACGGCCTCGATGCCGTGCCGTCCACCCCGCTGCCGCGCACCGATGGCGTGGCACGGCCCACTGCTACCCCGGTGCAGATGCTTGAACGCCGCCTGCGCCGCGCAGCTGCGGCGCGTGGGCTGCACGAGGCGGTGACCTGGTCGTTCCTGCCCCCGGCTCAGGCCGAGCACTTTGCCGATGGGCAATTCGTGTGGACGCTGGCCAATCCGATCTCAGAAGACTTGAAGGCGATGCGCCCCTCGCTGCTGCCCGGCCTGCTGGCAGCGGCACGGCGCAATTGCGATCGCGGTGCGGCCAGCGTGCGCCTGTTCGAGATCGGCCGCCGCTATCTGCGCGCCGACGATGGCAGCAGCGACGAACGCCTCAGCCTGGCCGTGGTCCTGGCCGGTGAGCGCACCGCGCGTGGCTGGGCCAGCGGCAAGGCGCAGCCTTTCGACGCGTTCGATGCCAAGGCCGAAGCCTTGGCCCTGCTCGCCCAGGCCGGCGCCCCGGTGGAAAACCTGCAGGTGATGGGCGAGGCGGGCAGCCAGTTCCATCCCGGCCAGGCGGCCACGCTGCGCCTTGGCCCCAAGCAGGTTCTGGCGCGCTTTGGCATGATCCACCCCGCCACGGCCAAGGCCTTTGGGCTGGATGTGCCGGTCGCGGTGGTCGAGCTGTTCCTCGATCGCGTGCCCGCGAAAAAGGCCGCGCCGGGCTTTGCCCGTCCGCATTTTGCCCCGCCTGCGCTCCAGGCCGTGACGCGCGACTTTGCGTTCCTGGTCGATGCCAAGGTGCCGGCGGGCGACGTGCTGCGTGCGGTCAAGGGTGCCGACAAGGCCAGCATCGTCGCGGCCCGCGTGTTCGACGATTTCCGCGGCCAGGGCGTTCCCGAAGGACAGCGCAGCCTGGCCATCGAGGTGACGTTGCAGCCAGGCGACAAGAGCTTCGACGAAGCCGCTCTCAAGGCGATTTCCGACAAGATCGTCGCCGCTGCGGCCAAGCAGGGCGGCGTTCTGCGCGGCTAGAGCAGCCTTTGGGCTTCGACAGGCTCAGCCCGAACGGGATTTCAGGTTTTGTCTGTGCCCGTTCGCCCTGAGCTTGTCGAAGGGCACTCGCGCAACGCCTGATCATACCGCACTTGCGAAGAGCGCGTGCTCTGGCCATACCCTGTGGCCATGACCCAGCCTGCTCTTGTCACGATCGCGTCCGAGACGCTGACCGCCGCGATCAATCCGCTGGGGGCAGAGCTGTGGTCGATCACCGATCGCGCCGGGCAGCAGTGGATGACCGATGCCGATCCGGCGTTCTGGACGGGCCATGCCCCGGTGCTATTCCCGATCGTCGGCTCGCTGGCCGGCGATACGCTGCATCACGATGGCAAGGTCTATACCCTGCCGCGCCATGGCTTTGCCCGCCGGTCTGATTTTGCGCTCGTCGCCCATGATGGCGCCACGGCACATTTCCGCCTGCGCGATTCGGCCGAGACGCGCGCGGTCTATCCCTTTGCCTTCGTGCTCGACATGGCCTTTGCCGTGGAAGGGGCGACTCTGGCGGTGACCGCGACCGTCAGCAATCCGGGTAATGAAACGCTGCCGTTCAGTTTTGGCTTTCATCCCGCCTTTGCCTGGCCCTTGCCGGGTAGCACCGACAAGCATGCCCATCGACTGGTCTTCACCAAGGACGAGCCCGAGCCGATCGCGCGGGTCAACAAGCAGACCGGGCTGGTGCTCGAACGCCGTTATGCCACCCCGGTGCGCGGCCGCATGCTGCCGCTGCGCGAGCAACTGTTCACCAACGACGCGGTGATCTGGACCGACCTCGCCAGCCGCGCGCTGACCTATGGCGTGGAAGGTGGCCCGGCGCTCGACGTGGCGTTTCCCGATATGGCGATGCTGGGCCTGTGGCAGGTGCCCGGCGCACACTATATCTGCATCGAGCCCTGGGCCGGCCATGCCGATCCCGAAGGCTTTGCCGGCGATATCACGCAAAAGCCGGGTATCGTCCTGCTTGCCCCGGGCGAGAGCCGCAGCTTCCGCATGGACGTGACCGTCAGGGGCGGCTAAGCGGCGCGGACTATGTCCAATCGCCGCACCTTTGCCATCATTTCCCACCCCGACGCGGGCAAGACCACGCTGACGGAAAAGCTGCTGCTGCAAGGCGGCGCCATCCACCTGGCTGGCGAAGTGAAGGCGCGCGGGCAGGCCCGCCGTGCGCGATCTGACTGGATGAAGATCGAGCAGCAGCGCGGCATCTCGGTGACCTCTTCGGTCATGACGTTCCAGAAGGACGGCACCGTCTTCAACCTGCTCGATACCCCGGGCCACGAAGACTTTTCCGAAGATACCTATCGCACGCTCACCGCGGTCGATTCGGCGATCATGGTGATCGACGCGGCCAAGGGGATCGAGCCGCAGACGCGCAAGCTGTTCGAAGTGTGCCGCATGCGCTCGGTGCCGATCATCACCTTCGTCAACAAGGTGGACCGCGAAGGCCGCCCGGTGTTCGAAACGCTTGACGAGGTGGCCGACGCCCTGGCGCTCGACGTTGCGCCGATGAGCTGGCCAGTCGGCATGGGCGGCATCTTCGAAGGCGTCTATGACTTTGCCAGCGAAACCATCGCCCGCCCCGAAGGCGACAGCCGCGAGTTCCTGGGCAAGCGCGATCCGGCCGCTGGCGCCATTCCCGATGAATTTGCCGAAGAGATCGAGCTGGGCCGCGAAGGCTATCCGCAGTTCGACCTGGCCGCCTATCGCCATGGTGACCTGACGCCGGTCTATTTCGGATCGGCGCTCAAGAACTTTGGCGTGGCCGAACTGATCGCGGCGATCGACCGCTTTGCCCCGCCGCCGCGCCCGCAGGCCAGCGACCAGGGCACGATCGACCCGACGCGCGAGGACGTGACCGGTTTCATCTTCAAGGTGCAGGCCAACATGGACCCGCAGCACCGTGACCGCATCGCGTTCATGCGCATGGTGTCGGGCACGTTCAAGCGCGGCATGAAGCTGACGCCCTCGGGCCTGGGCAAGCCGATCGCGGTGCATTCGCCGATCCTGTTCTTTGCCCAGGACCGCGAGATTGCCGACAGCGCCGAAGCGGGCGATATCATCGGCATTCCCAACCATGGCACGCTGCGCGTGGGCGATACGCTGTCGGAAAAGAACGACGTGCGCTTTACCGGGCTGCCCAACTTCGCGCCCGAAATCCTGCGCCGCGTGGTGCTGAAAGACCCGACCAAGACCAAGCAGCTGCGCAAGGCGCTCGACGATCTTTCCGAAGAGGGCGTGATCCAGGTGTTCTACCCGGAAATCGGCTCACAGTGGATCGTGGGCGTGGTCGGGCAGCTGCAGCTCGACGTGCTGATCAGCCGGCTGGAAGCGGAATACAAGGTCGAGGCCGTGCTCGAACCCTCGCCGTTCGATACCGCGCGCTGGCTCAAGGGCACGCCCGAGGCCTTGCGCGCCTTTGCCGATTTCAACCTGTCGAACCTGGCCAAGGACCGCGATGGCGATCCTGTCTTCATGGCGCGCTCGGCCTGGGACGTGAGCTATCAGCAGGAACGCAACCCCGACCTGGCGTTCAGCGCCACCAAGGAACGTTAAAGCGCTGTTTGTGATCGGGTCGCGGATTTGGCGGCATCATCCCTCGGGTGCCGTCCGCGCAAATGCCCTTGGGGTATTTCCCCCAAGTCGGTGACAGCATGGTTCCCGCTCTTGCCAGCGCAGTGCAGCATGGGCAGGGTGGGGCCATGAATCTGCTCGGTCCCACTTCGAACACCTTCATCTCGCAACGCCTGCGCCTCCACTATGTGGATTGGGGCAATGCCGAGAAACCACCGCTGCTGCTGATCCATGGCGGGCGCGACCATTGTCGCAGCTGGGACTGGACGGCCGAGGCGCTGTGCGAGGATTGGCATGTCATCGCGCTCGATCATCGCGGCCATGGCGACAGCGAATGGGCCTCTGACGGCAACTATCGCGTGATGGACATGGTCTATGACGTGGCGCAGTTGATCCACCAGCTGGGCCTGGCGCCGGTGACCATCGTGGCGCATTCGATGGGCGCGGCCGTGGCGCTGCGCTATGCCGGGCTGTTTCCCGAAGACGTGGCCAAGCTGGTGGCGATCGAGGGCATTTTCCCCACCCCCGACTGGGAAGCGCGCATGCGCGCCGTGCCCTTTGCCCGCCGCATCCGCGATTATATCGCCGAAAAGCGCAAGGCCGCCGGGCGCCTGCCGCGCCGCTATCCCACGATCGAGGCGGCGATCGCCCGTATGAAGGCGCAGAACCCCTACATCAATGATGCCCAGGCCCGCCACCTGACGATCCACGGCATCAACCGCAACGAAGACGGCACGTTTACCTGGAAGTTCGATCCCTACGTGCACATCGAACACCCCTACGACATTTCCCAGAACCGCAAGCACGAGCTGTGGGAGGCGATCACCAGCCCCACCCTGCTGCTCAACGGCGCGGATTCCTGGGCCGGCAATCCGATTCGTGACGGGCGGATCGAGCACTTCCGCTCGGCCGAGGTGGTCGAATTCGAGAACGCCGGGCACTGGTTGCACCACGACCAGTTCGATCGCTTCGTCGCCACCCTGCGCGATTTCCTCTGACCGCGCGGGTGCCGGCCATGCATGCGGCCGATTCGCTGGTCTTTGCCAGCTACAATATCCACAAGGGCGTGGGCGCCGACCGGCGCTGCGATCCCGAGCGTATCCTGATGGTGCTGCACGAGGTGGGCGCCGACGTGATCGCGCTGCAGGAAGCGGACAATCGCTTTGGCACGCGCGAGGCGGTGATCCCGCCCACGCTGCTCGCGCACGGCAGCCCGTGGCGTGCGGTGGCGCCTGGCGTGATCGATCGCGCGCGCCGGGCGGGCAGCCTGG
>NZ_KE148337.1:0-339 GCF_000410615.1 Novosphingobium sp. B-7
CGCAGGATGCTGCGGCGCCGCCGCCGCCACCGAGCGACCATGCTGCCGATGCCCTGTTCGATCCGCAGGCGATGGCGCGCGCGCGGGCGGCCCTGGTGCACGAGAATGGCGGCATGGCGGGGAGCCAGGTGATGGTCGACCAGTTGGAAGCGCGCGGCGGCGGCGATTATGCCTGGGAAGCCAAGGGCTGGTGGGGCGGGGACAGCGACCGCCTGGCGCTGGAATCGCGCGGGGAAGGGGCCTTTGCCGGGCGGGTGGACCGCGCCGAGGTGCAGGCAGGCTGGCTGCATGCACTGGACCCGTGGTTCAACCTGCGCGCCGCGGTGCGCCAGGATCTGG
>NZ_KE148337.1:455-785 GCF_000410615.1 Novosphingobium sp. B-7
CGGGGCGAGCTGACCGGCCGGGCCGAGGCGAGCTATGACCAGCGCATTACCCAGCGCCTGGTGTTGCAGCCGCGCGTGGAAATGGATTGGGCGGCGCAAGGCATGCCCGATCTGGGCGAGGGCGCGGGGATCAACCGCATCGAGAGTGGGCTGCGCCTGCGCTATGAAATCAAGCGCAATTTTGCGCCCTATGTGGGTCTGGGTTGGGAACGCAGCCTGGGCGGCAGCGCGCGCGCGGCGCGTTCGGTGGGAGAGCGTGCCTCGGTGCTGCGCGCGCTGGCCGGCGTGCGGCTGTGGTGGTGAAGGCGATCAGGCCGCGACGGCGGGTTG
>NZ_KE148338.1:0-34497 GCF_000410615.1 Novosphingobium sp. B-7
GCGCTGCGCCGACGCCAGGCGCTGGGGCAGGGCGCGATGATGGCCGCCCACACGCTGCGCAGCGGCGACAGCCAGGGCGCCGGTGCCAGCATCGACACTTCGCAGAAGGAGGATTGATCCATGTTTCGGCGTTCCTCGATCCGCTATGCCACGACCCCAGAGCCGGTCACGCCCTACCAGCGCGCCGCGCAGGTCTGGGACGAACGGCTCGGCTCGGCCCGCGTGCAGGCGCGCAACTGGCGCTACGCCTGTCTGGCCGCGCTTGGCCTGTCCGGTCTGCTTGCTGCGGGTCTTGTCTGGCAAGGTGCCCGCGGCACGATCGTGCCATGGGTTGTCGAAGTGGACCGGCTCGGCGAAGTCCGCGCGGTGGCGCCCGCTCAGGCCGGGTACCGGCCGACCGATCCCCAGATTGCCTACCAGCTTGCCCGTTTCATCGAGGATGTGCGCAGCCTCCCGGCCGACCCGGTGGTTGTTCGGCAGAACTGGCTGCGGGCCTATGATTTCGTGAGCGACAGCGGCGGGCAGGCGCTTGGCGCCGATGCGCGCAGCAACGATCCCTTCGCGCGGATCGGCAAGGAGCAGGTCGCGGTCGACGTGACCAGCGTGGTGCGCGCTTCACCCGACAGCTTTCGCGTCGCCTGGCGCGAGCGCCATTATCGCGATGGCGGCCTGGCCGATACCGAGCAATGGAGCGCGATCCTGACCATCACACTCCAGGCGCCGCGTTCGGCCTATGCGCTGCGCAAGAACCCGCTCGGGCTGTTCATCACCGCTATCAACTGGTCGAGGGAGCTTACGCCATGACCTGTCTGCCTGACTTTGCCTGGTCTGCCCTTTGCGCGCGTCTGCGCCGCTCTATGATCACGCCTTTGGTGTCGCTACTGGCCATTGCGCCGCTTGGCGCCGCGAGCCAAGCAGCGCGTGTTGCCGCAGCCCATCATGGCGTTGCGGCGCAGTCGGCAGCATCCGTGCGCGTGGCCGCGGCCACTGGCGCGGCGCGCGTCGAGCCCGACCCGCAGGGTTTTGCCAATGCTATCCAGCGCTATGCATTTGCGACCGGTGCGCTGTACCAGGTCTATGCCAGCCCCGGCCATGTGACCGATATTGCCCTGCAGGATGGCGAGCACCTGGTGGGCAGTGGGCCAGTCGCGGCCGGCGACACGGTGCGCTGGCTCATCGGCGATACCACCAGTGGCGCCGGGGTAGCCCAACGGGTGCACATTCTGATCAAGCCAACCCGCAACGACATCACCACAAACCTGGTCATCAATACCGATCGGCGCACCTATTATCTCGAGTTGCGCGCGACACCCTCGACCTGGCTCGCTGCGGTGTCGTGGACTTATCCCGAGGACGAGCTCGTTGCCCTGCGCGCCCGTGCCCAGGCCGCGCAGCAGTCCACACCCATTGCAGCGGGTATCGATCCGGGGGCACTCGATTTCCGCTACAGGATCGGCGGGGATAAGCCGCGCTGGCGGCCTGATCGGGTCTTCGACGATGGCCACCGGGTCTACATCGCCTTCCCTGCAGACATTGCCGCGGGCGACATGCCGCCGCTGTTTGTCAGTGGGCCTGGGGACCAAGTCGAACTGGTCAATTACCGCGTGGCTGGTCGTTTTCTGGTGGTCGATCGCCTGTTCGATCGCGCCGAACTGCGGTTGGGCGACCGCAAATCGGCGCAGCGCGTGACGATCACCGCCCTTGCCAGGAAGGCACGGTCATGACCGCTCGGGAGCGATCGCAACGCGCTGTTGCAGATCATGGCGCCACGGCGCCCGACGGCGAGTCCGCCGGCGAACCCGATGGCGAAAGCCCCGCTGCACAGAACCAGCAGGCGTCCGACGGCGCCGCGCCCCATGATCGGCGCGGTGGTATACAAGCGGCGGCCGCAGCCATGGTCCGCCTGCGTCCCGCTTGGCCTGTCGTCGAGCGCCTGTCGTCCAAGGCGGTCCTCGCTCTGACGGCGACGGGCGCCGCTCTTGTTGCTCTGGCTTTTGCCTTCGGGCTGCAAGGCGGGCGTGCATCGTCAGAGGCGGACGCGCCACCGGTCGCGTCTGCCCAGCCTGGCAATGTGTTGGCCAAGGCACCGCGCGATTACACCGAGGTTCCCCGGCTTGCTTCCGTCCTGCCCGGTGATCAGGCGCAAGCTGGTGACCAGTCGGACCCGCGCAGCGGTTCGACCAGGCCCCATGAGCAGCCCATGGCGGAAAAGCAGGGAAGCGGGCCAGCCGCACCGCCGGCTGGACCGAGCGGTGATAGCCTTGCCGCGGCACGGCAGCGCCGCCAGGCCGAGCGTGATGCCGCGCGCCAGAGCCGCCTGTTTGCCAGCGAAGCGGTCCATCACGGCGACAACTTGGCAGAGACGGGTGGCGTCAGCAGCCAACCCGCTGCCGGTGTGATACTCCCTGCCGCTCAGCCGGGTTCCGCGCCGCCATCGGTGACGGACGCGCGCCAGGCCTTCCTGGATCGCCCGGGCTCGGCGTCGACCATCTCGGCCGCGCGCCTCGTGCCGCCGGGTGGCCAGGCGGTGCTGCAGGCCGGCAGTGTCATTCCGGCTGCGCTGATCACCGGGCTGCGCTCCGACCTGCCCGGCCAGATCACCGCGCAAGTGACTCAGAACGTTTATGACAGCCTGTCCGGCACGCAACTGCTCGTTCCGCAAGGCGCGCGTCTGATCGGCGAATACGACGCCGCCATTGCAGCCGGACAGCGCCGCGCCTTGCTGGTCTGGACGCGCCTGATCCTGCCCGATGGTCGCTCGCTCGACCTTGCCCGGTTGCCCGGCACGGATCCGGCCGGGCAGGCCGGCCTTGAGGATCGCACGGATTTTCACTGGGGTGGCATCATGCGCGCGGCTGCGGTCTCGACGCTCCTCGCAGTCGGGGCAGAATGGGGCAGCGATAGCGATAATGCGCTGGTCCGCGCTCTGCGCCAGGGCGGACAGGACAGCGTCAACCGCGCCGGCACGCAGATCGTGGCGCGGGCGCTCGACGTGCCGCCCACCTTGACGATCCGCCCCGGCTATCCGGTGCGCGTCCTGGTGACGCGTGATCTCGTGTTCGAGGCCAGCGGAGCGACGCCGTGAGGCGCCGGGTCCTGGCTGCCATTGCCAACGGACAATGGTATCATCTGTGCCTGACGCTTGTGCAACGTCAGGCGTACCGGCGGCGGCGCCATGCCCAATTGCCAAAACGGATTGGATCTTTGCCGACGAGTATCGTTGCCCCTGGCAAGCCACTGGAGACATTGCGCCTCAGCCCTTGTTGGATGTGGCATGCAACAGCTGCCGATAGCCGCCGGCAACCAGGGCTTCGGCGGTGCTCAGCAAGCGATGAACCTGACGACGCTCCGCGCTCGTTGTCCAGTCAATCGCGCGATCGAAGCGCCCACCGGGGAATACCACGGCTTCGGCGAGCTCGCGCATGCTGGTGGCGGGCTGCGCCCGGCGGGCATCGAGCAGGCGCAGCAACAGATCGAGGCGATGACGCTGGTACGCGCTAGGCCTGTCAATCGTATCCCAGCCAGCAGTGCGTCCGTCATTGAGTAGGTTGTGGAGGCGTCCCAGTGCGCAGCGGCGCAGTCGCCAATGGCGATCGGGCGTGGCAAAGCATGTCAAGTGCAGCCAATCGTCGCTTTCCGGCAAAAGTAAGCGCAACCAGCCATTGCCGGCGCGTACGGCCATATGATGGGGCCAACTGGTCGGCGCTGGCGATGCAGCATAAAGGCTGGCGCTGAGCGCAGCGCGTGACAGGCCGGGCGTGCCGGGCGGCGCCGCGACCAGGACCAGTGTGGCGGGATGCCATGTCGGTTGCCAGAGTGCCGGCATGGCGTGGACTGTAGCATCGGGATTGAACGGAAAACGCCAGGCCCCATGCTTGGGCCCACCCCCTTCTTCGCGCGCGATTGTGGCGCTGCATGCCCAGCCAGGCCGCGCGATAGGCTTCGTTCCTGCGCAGGAATTCCTGGGCATAGCTGGCAAAGTCACAGGCTGGATCGGGCACGACCATTGTGGCGCTCCTTGTCTCGGAGACGCAGCATGGTCATCGCTATCGTGCGCAGCCATTCCCCGGGCGAGGAGGGGGGCTCCCCTGTTCTTGGTATAGACAGGGCATGCCCACGAGGGTCGCGGATCGGTGAAAAGACAAGCCGTTCAATTCGCACGGCAAAATCGCAAAGGTCTGGTATCGTGCGCGCGGTCGCTTGCCGTATAGTCGATAATCAGCCGGGTGGTCGGCGCGCATGTCCAGGCGTGATGCTAAAGGTGCCGACAAGACGTCCCAAGAACGCTCTTCCACCGCCCGGCTGTCTTGCCGCTTCGTCGTACGGCAGCGAGATTGGAGATGTTGCCGTCTTTTTTGCCAGGCTGATAAGCTCATCCTGATCCGAGCGCGGACCGAAATGACGGCACGAGAAAGCGCTCCTTTCGCGCAACGGCGGGCTGCTGCCTGGATTTGAGGCGAATATCGTGATCGTGGACCTTGAGCGCGAAAACGTGCTGAATTCGACCGATCTGCAATCTAAAGGTAATTCCGCCCTCTTCCAGGGCTGCGTGGCGCAGGGCGCGCCAATCTAAACCTTGGTGCGCGGCCGACTTCGTGTTGCGAGACCAGCAGTTTTGCAGCGACGCCAAGGGTCATGGCCGCAATTTCGGTCGCAGGCATCTGCTGGACGCGGTTTTGACCCTTGTTGACATTTGCAAGCTCGCGGTCCTGCCAAAATCGAGTATCTATCGCATTTGGGGTGCAAACTAGGAGTGTCTTCATGCGCAAGCTTGCAATCGCTTTGACCGCAGCCATGGCTATGGCTGCTACGCCGCTCACTGCCTACGCAGCCCCCTGCAAGGACGCCAAGGGGCGCTTCGTCAAGTGTCCGGCTGCCAAGCCAGCCCCCAAGAAGCCGTGCAGGGATGCCAAGGGCAAATTCACCAAATGCCCGCGTTAACTAACATGGCCCCGGCGCGCTAGGTCGCGCCGGGGTGGCCGACGTGTCGGTTGCGTCATTCATGCTCTGTGAATGGCCAGCTTTCGCGGCGTGCTTCTGACTGAAAATAAACCGATTATAAAATGGTTATCCGAGGTTGGGCCTCGCATCCTGTCCGGGCGACACAAGGAGTCGCACCAACCGGAAAGGACTGAACCATGAATGACCGTGACCAGACCGACACCGCCCTGATCGACCTCGGCGATGTCGCCACCGTGACCCGCGGCCAAGCGGTGGGTCGGCAGGATACCAGCATCGGCCAGCTGAATTTCATGCTCGGCATCGTCGAAGACTGATCCTCCCACTTGGGCGCGGGCCGGAACCTGACCGGCTCGCGCCCTCATGCCCGGAGGATCGTGCAATGGCACCATCACTCTTGCGGCCGGGCCTGCACTTCTGCCTTGTCGGCGACGACCCCATATTTCTCGATCTCGTCAGCGGCCGCTATTTTCGACTTCCCGATCACCAGGCCAAGGCATTCTGTGCGCTTGTCGCGTCAGGAATGGTCGATCGCATCGCGCTGCAGGCTGCGGGCCTTGGCGATCTGGCTGGCGTCGCTGATAAGCCGCTGGCGTTGGAACCCTGCCGCTGGGCCTTGCCCGATCAGGCCTGTGACGCCTTGAACCATGGCGGGTTGCCGTTGGCAGAGACCGCCCGGGCGTTGCGCCAGCAACGGAGCTACGAGCGGGCTCTGGCGCGCCGCGGTCTCGCTCCGCTCTGCGATGAACTCGCGGTCTTGACGGTGAAGGCGACACCACGCCCGATCGGCATCGATGATGCCGCCGGGCGGCTGGTCCGCGGGTTTCAGTTTGCCTGCTTTTTGCGAACGGCGGCCGATCGCTGCCTGCCGCGTTCCCTCGCGCTGGTCGACCTGCTCGCCCGGCGCGGCTGGCGCGCCCATGCCGTGCTGGGTGTCCGGCAGGGCCCTTTTGCCGCCCATTGCTGGGTCCAGGCCGGACGCATGGTGCTCAACGACATGCCTGAGGCCGTGGCATGCTTCACCCCGATTCTGGCGCTGTGAAGCCCCTCGACGCAGCACTGGCCTTACCGCTGCACGGCGGGCTTGGCGAGGGGCTTGTGCCGCTGCGCCAGTTGCGCGACCTGCGCGCGGCACGCAGCGGCCTATGGCTGGGGGAGGGCTGGTCCGTCCGTTCCCTGGGAGCCTGGGGCTGGCTGGTGGGGTGCAGTTTCGATCGGGACGGCAATGTCTTGGTGGATCCCCTGGCCGGCGCTCCGGCCCTGGCCGACCGATTGGCCGTGGCGCACTGGTTGGTGCGCCACACCTGGGGCGCCTGGTTCGCTGTCCTGGTCGATCCGCGAAGTGAGTCGGTGGCGATCCTGCGCGATCCTTCCGGCCTGCTGCCGCTCTATCGGCGTATCGACGCTGGTCGCTGTCTGCTGGCAACGGCCCCAGCATTGTTCGCGCAGGCGGGCATGGCGATGAGTGTCTCCTGGCCTCACGTGCGGCAGTTTCTGCAGGATCCCGAGCGCCGGCAGCGTGCGACATGCTTGGTTGGTGTCGACGAACTGTCGCCCGGCGTGCTTTACCCCCTCGAGCAGGGAGCGCATCAGGTGGCAATCTGGCAACCGGCGCTCCATGTGCCGGCATCGGGCGACGTCACGCTGGCGGTCGCAGCGCAGCGTGTGCGGGACTGTGCGCGCATGGTCATGCGCGCCTGGTCGGGACATTTCGGGCAGGTTGTCGTCGCGGCGTCCGGTGGCGTCGATTCCTCGCTGGTCTGCGCGGCCCTGGCCGTCGAAGGGCGGCCGTTCGCCTGCGCCACTGTTTCCACCCGCGATCCCAGCGGCGACGAAACCGCCTATGTCGCCCCTCTTGCGGCGCGACTGGACGTCTCGTGGCGTGCGGCCCAATACGAAATCGCCGCGATCGATCCGGGTGCGGCAAGTTTTGCGCGCAGTGCGCGGCCCGTGGGCAAGATGTTCGTCGGCGAGTTGCGGCGTCAGCTCGGGGAAGCCTGTGCCGCAGTCGGCGCGGCGCGCGTGTTCGACGGCAATGGCGGTGACAATGTGTTCTGCTTCCTCCACTCGGCAGCGCCGTTTCTTGATGCGTGGCGCGCGCTGGGGCCGTCGCGCCAGTTGGCAGAGGTCTTTGTCGACCTGTGCCGACTGACCGGCGCCGACGCCCCGACCCTGGTGCGCGCCATTCTGCGGCAATGGTGGCGGCGCCAGCTTTCTGCGAGACGCCCACCGAACCTTGCTCTTCTGGCTGGCCCGGGCGAGACTGCCGCCTCGCTGCCGCTGACGGACTGGGAGGCGCAGGTGCCGATGACGGCGACAGGGGCGCGGGCGCACTTGCGCTTGATCGAGGCGGCCCAGCATCACGTCCATGGCCTGGACGATCCCTTGCGCTTTTCGCCCTTGTTCAGCCAGCCGCTGGTCGAGACCTGCCTGGGCATTCCGACCTGGGTTTGGTGTCAGGGCGGCATCAACCGCGCGCCGGCGCGTGCGGCGTTCGCCGCTGAGCTGCCGGCCGCAATCACAGGGCGGGTCGCCAAGGCCGGACCGGACACGGTCATGCGGGCGGTCTTCGCGCGGGACCGCGTCCGGTTGCGGGCGATGCTGCGCGATGGCCTGCTGGCCGGGCAGGGGCTGCTCGACCTTGCTGCCGTCGATGCGGCGCTGGCGCTCGATCCCCAGGCGGACGACGACCGGATCTATCGCTTGCTCGATCTGGTCGAAGCCGAGGCCTGGGCGCGCTCATGGTCGTGATGGCAGGCAGGTGACCTCGTCTTTGCTGGGCGCGCCAGGCATGGCCAGCCAGCGTTGGTACTGTGTGCCCTTGTTCGGGTCGCAATCGCGCTGGCGCTGCAACCAGAAGCTGAACCAGTCCATCGTGCGTTCGTACATCGCCAGGCGATGCGCCGGTTGCCACTTGAAATGCGGTTCGCCGGGCATGACCCACATTTCGATCGGTTTGCCGTGAAGGCGGTACTGCGCGACGACATCGAGCGCATTGGTATATTCGCTGTCGTCCGACTGGATCAGGATCGGCGCCGTGATCCGCTCGGCGTTGGCGGCAAGGTCCATCGGCTTCCACACCTGTTCCGATTGGGGCTCGAACCAGGCCGTGCCCAGCTGGCGCCCGAGCCGCTCGAACACCGGCCCAGCGACCAGGGGGTAGATGGTCGGGCCTTCGCAGCACACGCCCAGTTCGGCGGCCTTGAACAGCTTGCTGTTGAGCAGCGCCCACTGCGTCATCGACGTGCCTTCGCTCATCCCGGTGATGCCCATGCGCGCGGGATCAATCGCGCCGGTGGCCACGGCCTGGCGGAGCGCTTCTTCCAGCGCGGACTGGACGCTGCGGCGATCGAGCCAGTCGACGTGCTCGCGGCGCATCAGTTCGGTTTCATCGGGCGCGTCGCGCACGCTCGGTACTGCGCCGGGACGGGCAAAACTGAGCACCGCGAAGCCGCGCGCAGCCAGCGGCTGGATCGGATTTTCGTCGCCGGTGCCACCGCGCAGGAAGCCTTCGCTGAGATATTGCACGACGACCAGGGGATGGTGCTCGCCGGGGCGATGGTCGGGCGGCAAGACAAGGTCGGCATGGCTTTCGACGCCGTAGGCATTGCGCACCTTGAGCCGCTGGATCGTGCCGAGCCGGAACTGGGCCCATTGCGGATTGGGATCGAACACGGTGCGCGATGCCCCGCTGCGCCAGTCGATACGCACCAGTACGCGTGGATGCGCGCTGCTTTCCCGGGCGCAGTAGAGCGCATCGGGTCTGGGGACGCACCCGACCAGCACGTCGTCGGTGGTGAGCACGGCTTCCGGGCGCGGCGCGCCGCTGCGCCAGCGCAGCAGTCGGGTCTGGCTGCGGCCCCAGCCGGTGCGCTGCAGGAGGTAGAGCGTGGCGCCGTCGCGCGACCACCAGAGATGCATGGTGCCGTCGCACAGTGCCTCGGGGCACAGCCATCGGCGCGGCGGCCCCCGTCGTGCCGGCGCTTCGATCACCACCTGGCGCGCGCTGACCACCCATGCGGGATGGACCGGCTCGATCCAGGCCCAGCGACCATTGGCACTGCGCGCCGCGCCGCTGGCCTGCGGGGGTTGGCCTGGTGCTGGTGGCGGCACCAGGATTGCCTGTTCGGCCGACGTTGCCGGCTGGATCGTGCCGCTGGCGATGTCGACACGGCTGTAGACCAGGGGCATCGGTGCCGAGGGAATGGGATGGTCGGCCAGTTCGGGCGCAAAGCGATCGTCGTAGAGATAGCCTTCGCCCGCTGTCGCGGCGATTGCTTCGCTCTGCTGACGCAGGGCAGGGCGGGTCGCAATGATCACGGCGCTGCCCTCGGCGTTCCAGGCGAGGTTCTCGACCGCGTCGGGCAGCGCGGTCAGGGCCCGCGCCGGGCCACCGTCGCGGGGCACCAGCCAGGCCTGGGGTGGCCCGGCAGTCTGCTTGATATAGGCAATCGTCCGGCCATCGGGCGACCAGTGCGGCGTGATCACCTGGCCATAGCCGGCCCGCAGCGCCGGAAACGTGCGCAACGGGTAGGTCGCCCGAATGAACGCGCCGCCGCGGTCGATTTCTCTGGGTGCTACCGGCGGTCCACCCGACGGCACGGCGGGGACCAGTACCAGGCGTTGGCAGTAGGCGTTGTGGGCCGGATCGGCTTCGCGCAAGATCACCGCGATGGTCTTGCCATCCGGTGACAGGCCGAACGGCGGCGGCGCATCATAGGGATCGGATCGTCCGATATCGATCAGCCGGGCCAGATCCTGGGCCGTGACCAGACGCGATGCTGGTGGAGCCGAGGCCGGGGGAGCCGGTGGATCGCAGCGATCGGCTACCGGCGCTGGACTAACGGGCCAGGCAATGGTGGCTTCGGCCAAGAGGAGGGCAAGCGCGAGCGCCATTACCAGCGCCTCGCCAGGCCAAGCGCGATGAAGCGACCGATGGCTGAGTAATTGGTCGAATCGAATGGGGTGTCGGTCGGTCCGGTCTGACCGATCGCTGGCGGCTGCGCGTCGAATAGGTTGTTGACCGTCAGCGACACGACCAGGCCCGGATCCTCGCCCGACCGGCGGGCTGGCAGTAGCGTATAACGCAACGCAAGATCGGCCGTGGCCTGCGGCGACAAGCGCGCGGGCGTGGCAAAGCGTTGGTCGCGCAGGGCACCGATGTAATTGACATGCACGGCGCCGCTGAACCGGGTGTCTTCATAGCTGACACCGCCTCGTGCCCGCAGATTGGCGGGCTGGAAAATCACGCCGGCAAGGCGGGTCTGCGGCTGACCGGCCGAAAGGATCTGGTCGCTGTCCAGCCAGGCCCCGGCGAGGTCGAAAGCCAATGTGCGCCGATCGTCCAGCGGCTTTTTCCAGGTCGCGCGCAAGTCGATCCCGCGGATGGCCTGGCGCGCGATATTGACGTAGCGATCGTCGACCAGCACCGCGACGCCCGCGGGATCGAACGCCGCACCGGTGTAGTTGACCAGGGCCGGGCGCGAACCAGCGACCAGCGTGGTCAATGCTGGTGCGGAGGGCGAAAAGTTGACCAGCCCGGCGTTGCCAGGATTGCTCAACGCGTTGGCAATGCTGCCGGGAAAAGGTTCGGCGACCCGGTCGCGGTACTGGACATCGAAATAGCTGGCTTCGACGCGCAGGCCCGGCACGGCTGCCGGCTCGACCGTTACCCCGGCCTGCCAGGTCCGTGCCCGCTCGGGGGTGAGGTGGGTATTGCCGCCGCTGACCAGCAGCAGGTTGCCGCTCGGCAAACCATACCAGCTGCCGGGCAGCAGATAGGTCTGGTAGCCCATATATTGCTGGTAGAGGTTTGGCGCCTTGAACGAGCGCCCCCATGAGGCCTTGATGGTGATGGCGCGAGCCGGCGCATAGATCAGGCCCAGGCGCGGTGTCGTCATGCGCGCCATGCCAGGATAATCTTCGTACCGCAGTGCCGCCGAAAGGTTGAGACGCGTGACGCCGGGGACGGCGTTGCCCGGAGCAATGATAGGCAGGTTCAGTTCACCGAAGGCATAGCGGCTCGAGCGGGCGACATTGTAATCCTGCGTTGTCACGCCATTGCTCACGACTGAATAGGCAAAGCCATTGCGCCGCACGCCGCCGCCGAGCGCCAGACGCGCGGTGCCGCCGGGGGTCCGGAACAGCGGACCCTCGACATTGGTTTCGGCCGACCAGGCGCGGTTGCAGACGCACCCGCTGTTGATCGAGGGATTGCTGCTGGTGATATCGAAGTCCGAGCTGAGCCGGGTATGGTCCTGGCCCCAGGTGCCGAGGATACGTGCGGTCCAGTCGCGGCCCAGCGCGGCGGTCAACTCGGGGGCGAGCGACAGCATCGTCACGCGCGGGCGGAAGAGGATGCGCGAGGCATCGGTGCCGCCGGCGGTCTGCGAGGCGCGCGTACTATAAGACCCGTCGAGGCGCAGCGTCAGCCCTGGCGCGAGATCCTGGTGCAGCGTGGCGGTGACGGCGTGGCGCTGTTGTTCGCCGTAGAGCGTGTTGTCTGCTGACAAGGTCCCGGCAAAGTCGCGCTGGCGGGCCACAATCGCCGAATTGTGAGCAAAATCATAGGCGAGCATCATGCCGCCAGAGGCCCACCGCGTACCCGTGACCAGATCGGCCTGCTGCTGGAAATCGCCACCCTGGGTGCTCGTGCCGATCTGGGTCGACGTGGCGAGCCCGACATAGTCGGGGCGCAGCACGACATTGACCACGCCGGCCACGGCATCCGAGCCGTAGAGGGCCGAGGAACCGTCGGCGACGACATCGATCCGCTCGACCGCGGCCACCGGGAACGCGGATATATCTACGCCGCCGTTCGAGGAATCGTAAGGCAGGCGATGGCCGTTGAGCAGGGTCAGCGTGGCATCGGCGCCGAGGCCACGCAAGTTGACGCTGCTCGCCATGTTGACATTCTCATTGGCGCTGCCGGCGCCGGCACCCACGCCCGGGTTCTGGCCGCCGCCGAAGTTCTGCGGCAGCGCGCGCAGCGCCTGGCCCAGATCGGTCTGGCCTGCAGCGACGATATCGGCGCGCGAGACCTGAATCACCGGTGCGGCCACCGCCGCACCGCGAATGCGGGTGCCGGTGACTACGATCGGCGCATCGCTCGTGGCCTGTGTTGCCGCATCGGCTGTGCCCGCGGCCCGGATCGTCACGGTCTGGCCGGAAAAGTGCGCCACCAGACCGGTGCCTGCGAGCAGTGTGTCGACCGCTTCGGGCAGCGACATCGTGCCATGCAGCGGCGGCGCCATACGGCCATTCACCGCTTGCGCGGGCGCATAGATCTGCCAGCCGGCGCGCGCGGCGGCCGCGCGCAGCGCCTCGCCCAGATCCTGCGCTGGCAGATCGAAACTGTAGCGCGGCGCCGGGGCTGCGAGAGCCACGGCAGGCTGGATCAGCAGCAGCGCTGCGCTTGCCAGCAGGAAGGACTGGGGTCCAAGGCGTCTCGACATCGTTGTATTCCCTCATCGTTGGCCACGCTTGATGCGTGTGCGATGCAGGGTTCGACGCCGGCGACAGCGGACACCTTAGGGGGCGAGCAAAATTATTTTCGTGCGGCGAGATGAATGCCGTCTGCGCGTCGCATGATCACGAGATTGAACACGTCGGCCAAGCGCTGTGCCACGGCATCCGGATCGGTCAGGCGGAAGCGGCCGGAGACAAGCGCGCTGGCGACAGCGGGATCGTCGATCCGCAACGGGGTGTTGCCATAGCTGTTGACGACTTCGGCGAGCGTACCGAGCGGCAGCGCACGATATTCGGCCCATCCGCTCGGCCAGTCGCGGCTGCCGACCGCATCACGCGGGGATACCTGGTGTCCGGCGTGGGGGCCAAGGGCGCGTGCGGTTGACGCTCGCAGGGGGGCAGCATCGGACCGCAGTGCCGCGTCATGCCAGAGTGGCCTGGCCTGGGCTGCGCCACGCCACAGCACGGCCTGGCCTGCTTCGCCGCTGGTCTCGACATCGAGCAGCGCTGTGTCCCCGGCAATTTCTTCCTGCGCTGCGGTAACGATGAACGGGCGGCCGTCCTTGACCAGATCGAGACGCGCACGACCGTTGACCAGCGCGAAGCGCCGCTGGCTGCCGCTCAGGTGGACATCCACGCGGCTGGCCGCATCGAGGGTAATGGTCGAGCCGTCAGCCAGATGGATGCTGCGGATCGCGCCGTTGTCGCTGGCGAGCACTTGTGCTGGGGAGGATGGCTGCTCGCTCCCGGACCATGCATGCAGGAGCAAACCGAGGCCTGCAACGGCGACAGCCACCAGCCCGGCAATGAGCAGGCCGTGCCGGTGCCGGGATTGCGCCACGGCGATCGTCGGTTCGTGGCGGTCGGCGCCATAGCGATCCGACGCCTGCAGGATGGCGGCATCGTGATACAGGCGCTCGATGCGCGCGTAGCTTGCGGCATGGGCGGCGCTGCGCGCAATCCAGCCTTCGAATTCTTCCTGCCGGGTGAATCCTTCGGCATCCTGGCGCACCACGAACCAGGCGATCGCCTCTTCCTCGATCAGGTCGATCTCGGGGCCGGTTGGCGGCACAGTGGTCATCGCGCCGGTTCCACGGCCCGGGCAATTGCAGCAAGGGCTTTCATCATGTGATATTCGACCGTTGCCACGGAAATGCCAAGCGCTTCATGGATT
Source organism: Novosphingobium sp. B-7 (assembly GCF_000410615.1). Classification (NCBI taxonomy): domain Bacteria; kingdom Pseudomonadati; phylum Pseudomonadota; class Alphaproteobacteria; order Sphingomonadales; family Sphingomonadaceae; genus Novosphingobium; species Novosphingobium sp. B-7. Next base: position 13,601 of record NZ_KE148338.1, read on the forward strand.
TCGCGATACGTCTGGCCATCGACCCGGTGCATCAGGAAAACTTCGCGGGTGCGTGGTGAAAGCGCTTGTACGGCGGCCTCGTACAAGGCGAGCAGTTCGGCAGCTTCGAGCGCCAGTCCCTGCTCTGGTGCAACGGCGGGTTCCTCGGTTTCTGCCAGAGCCAGCGGGGCAGGGTGGCGCGCTGCGCGGCGGGCCCGGTCGATCAGCAGATTGCCCGCAACCTTGCGCAGGAATGCTGCGGGGTTGGCCAGGCGATCCGCGTCGGCGCTACCCAGCGCGCGCACGAAGACATCGTGGAGCAGGTCGGTTGCCAGATCGGGATCGACCTTGCGGCGCAGGAAACGCAGCAATCCGGGCCGCTCCGCGCGATAGGCGCGGCCAAGCAGGGTTTCGGTCGGAGCGGGGCGCCCCGAGGATGAAGACACGGCCGTTTCCGTGCCGGCACACCGAACGACGCGCCGGAAGGCACGTCGCTTGGTTCAGGACTGTGCTGCCAAGGCACCGCAGGGAAGCCGTTCCCGTTGGTGCGGCAGCCGCCGGACCGCTTGGTCAGGCGTGCATGATGTCTGGCGGGAGCCATTCCCAGGTTGCCGCGCCAGCGATCGGCAACCAGTGCCATCATGGCGAAGCATGCCAGGACTGACAAGCGCCTAGCCGGCAAGGCGGACGAGCAGAGCGCTTGCTGCAGCAATGCGTCGCTGCGCAAAGCTGCCCAGCAGCGGAATCAGCGACGCCAGTGGCGCGCCGCCGTCTCGGGCCCGCGACCAGGTCTCCTCCAGGCTGTCCAGTTCGGCTGCTACATCCTCCAGCACCTCTGCTTCGTGATGAAGCACCGGGGCAAGGCAATCGTCGATCTGCTGCGCAAGATCGCCCCAGGCCCGGTTGCGGCAGGCCTGCGCAAGATCGGCGATCAACGCGCGCCGACGCGTTGTCAGTTGCGTGTCGGCCATGTTGTCCGCAGGCGCAACGCTGTGGTCCAGCCCGCCGGGCGTTGCGTCTTCAAGCGCGTGCAGCAGCATATGGTGTTGGCAGGCGAGAAGATCGCGCACATCCTGTTCGAGCAGGCGCGGCACGAGAAACCCCAGACCGGGATGCAGCACGACCAGCCCTTCGCCAAGGAGGCGGTTGAGGCTGTCGCGCACCGGCGTGGCGCTGACCATCAATTGGGCGGCCAGGCGGGCACTCTCCAGCCGCGTGCCCGGTGGCCAGGTGGCCGTCAGCAAGCGCTCGCGCAAGGCGCGATAGGTCGGCTCGAAGACATGGGCCGGGCTCAAGCGTCATGCCTTGCAAATGCAGTCAGCATGCTCGCCTGGTCGGGGCGCAGCGCATCGACGGCGCCGAGCCCTGCCGGAACAGTGTCCTCGAGCAGCAGCGACGGGCATTGCCCTTCGAAATTGCCGAGGTTGGGGCGGTGCTGAACATAGCCGAGGAGTTCGGTCAGTGGACGCGGAAACTGCCGCGCTATGGCCGGCGGGTAGGCGAGGAACGGGTTTTCATAAGGCTTGAGCCAGCCCAGGCTGTAACCGACAACGATACCACGGCGCGGTCTAGTCGTGATGTTGGCGCCGCCACCATGGACGGTAGACCCGAGGAAGCAGATCGCCGCTCCGGGTTGGCAGGCCGCGACCACCGGGGCGGGCAAATCATCGAGCGCTTGTGGCGGACGGCGATGGGTGCCGGGATAGAGCCGCGTCGCACCATTGTTTGCGGTGAACGTGGTGAGCGGCCACATGACATTGAGCAGGAATTCGTGGGTGCCTTTGACGCCGCCCCACATGTCCTGGTCGGCATGGGGAAATTGCGCGCGCTCGCCAGGATGGATCGCGATGGCCTGGGCAACATTGAGCTGGATGCGCTCGCAGGCTGTGCCCAGCACGGCTTCGGCCAATGCCAGGATATGCGGACAGAGCACCAGGTCCTGCACCCGATCGGCGCGGGTCAGCAGCCGCCCGAAGCGCTTGGTCCTGTGGCCGTAGAAGTCACCTCTGGCATAAGGTGTTGCCGCGAAATCATCGGCCAGTTCGCGATCCAGTGCTCGGATCCAGGCGCGCGGCACGGCATCGTGGACGATCACGAAGCCGTCGCGATCCAGCACGGCGAGATCGGCTGCGAGCCGCGTGCTGGTCATGCCAGGTCTCCTGCACGATGCAGGACACGGGCAGCCCGGTCGTAGACGCCGCCAGCGATCAGGCCGGGCAGCGTCTGGTCGTCAATCGTGATGTGCAGCGCGACGAGATCGCTGGCGCGCAGGTTGCCGGCGGGCCCGAGCTTGCGGCAAACCCAACCGAACCGGGCAATCTGCTCGAACCAGGCGTAGGTGGCGATGCCGGTATAGGCGGCAATGCCGTGGGCCAGCGCGTGTTCGGCGAGCGCCGTAACCAGCTGGTTGCGGGTCTTGCGTCGTGCGACGGCGCCCAGAGCGGGATCCAGACAAAAACGCGTAATCTCGCGGATACCCGGCCCGCAGGGAACGCCAGCGGGGCACAGGTGGGCATAGAGGTCACCCAGCAGGTGCGGACCATCGCTGCGCAGCAGCCGCGCCGAGCCACAATGGGTTCCGTCCGTGTCGGCCAGAACCAGGTATTCGGCGCACGGATTGTCGAACTGATCGACTTCGAATCGACCGGCGAGAACCGGCAGATCCCACCCCAGCAGATCGACGAAGACGCGCTTGCGGGCGGCAAACATCGCGCGCAGGGCTTTGGTCTCAACATCCACCGGCGCCGGGGCGCTTGGCTGTGGGCGGGCCCGCGACAGCATCGGGTTGGGTAGCATGGTGGTCATCCCCGTTGTGGCATGACCAGATCCCATCATGTCGCAGCGCAGCCGACCATACCAAGGAATGGGGATGCTGCAGCCGGTTCTTCGGTCAGCCCGATCGTTGACCCGCACGCCACCACCACGGGAAAATGTCCTGGTAGCCGATGAAGCCACAGAGCAGGGCGAAGGTCGTCAGCTCATGGCGCGAATGCAGGGCACTGCGTTCGCGCGCCATCTTGAGATGCTGGATGACCGTTTCCTCGCTGATCCCGAGAATGATGCTGGTTTCGTAGGCTGTCTTGCCGCGCGCTGCCCACAGCACGCACTCGCGCTGGCGATCGGTGAACTGGACCTGCGGCGGCGTGGTTGGTCCGACGGTCAGGCGGCGTGCCGCGGCGAGGGCGATCGCGCCGATCAGTTCGGCAACCATCAGCATGCCCTGTGGCAAGCTTCGTTCGGCACGCATGACGAAACTGCAGGAGCCGCTCGATTCGCCAGGAAGATGCCTGCCAATAGTATAGCCATCGGCAAGACCGACCTCACGGCCAATGTCCAGCATCTGGCGATCGCCTTTGGTCATGGGGATGAGACGGGACAAGTCTCGCCAGGCAAAACCGGTCAGGCTCTTGTCGCACGCCCGCCTGACAGGATCCCGGCCGGCAAGGTCGAACGCCACATAGACCTTCGCCCAGGCGTCGGGATAGTCGTGCAGAAGCACACCATCGGGCGATGCGCCGTGATGATGCAAATCGAAATTGAGCGCAAAATGGTCGAAGCCCATGCGTCTGCTGGCGCGCTGCAGAGCCCTATGCAAGTTCGACAGATCAAACGCTTGGGCGATGTCGTGTGACAATTCCTCGGTGAGATACAAAGGCATGGCAAGGCCGTGCGATGGCACGGATCGGCTACCCAAGCTCCAATCGTGATCGCCTTAAGGTGGGTGTCGTCGGCTAAGTTCCACACTGCCACGGCGCCCAGTTGAGCTATATGTCGTTCCGCCTTCAATTTGGCGTCTTACGGTGGGCGAACACTTTGGCGCAGCACTGGGGTGGTCCTTCGAAATATGCAGACGTGCGCGTATCATTATGTCGTACAAACGAAGGCTTGCAATGGCAGGATATCTTGAAGCGGCTGGTTGTTGTTCGACGACGGCCCTTGCCGCCATTCAATTTTCCTTCTGACTCACCGCCCCACCTTACAGTCAGATTCAGGATGGTACGTTGGGCGCACCGCTTTCGGTAATTTTGACGCTCCAGCTGCCGATCGCAGCTGCGTCGCGCGCGCCCCCGCTCCCGCTATGACTCGCGGGTAAGCCTGAACAGCCCATCGTACAAGGCGTGCAAAAACCTGCCACCCACTGGACACAGAACCACGTCCGCGTTGTTGAGACCGAGAAAGTGCGGCGCCAGCAACCCGTCGCGGAAGCCCTCGTTGAAGCAAGTAGGATGTTGTCTCGATGCCCCGGCGCGTCATCAATTCGCTCGGCTAATCGAGCGTCACAGCGTTGCAAAGGAGGCTCGAACCGCCGACGCTCGGTTAGACTGGAATTTGATAGCCCGGTGGCTCAGTGCACAACGGCAGAGGCGGTCATAACGTCGGGGCTCAGCATTATTGTTGGTCCATCCGACTGACTAAAGCCGGCGCAGGCCATTAAGCTAGCCTGACGGCAAGGCCCCATTTGGTTTCCGGTCAGGTTGCGAGGCTAAAAGGCCCGGTCGTGTACGAGCACGGTGAACGTGGCGAACATGATCTGCACGTCGCGCCAGATAGTCCAGCCGTCCAAGTATTCGAGATCAGCCTGGAGGCGGCCAGACAGGTCCGCCTCTGTATCGGTAGCGCCGCGGAAGCCGCGAACCTGAGCCAGCCCGGTCAGGCCTGGCTTGAGCGAATGGCGCTGATTGTAGCGCGGATCGACTTCCCAGAAGCGCTTGGTCCCAGCAAGCGAACCCAAGGCATGCGGGCGTGGGCCCACAATGCTCATGTCGCCGCGCAATACGTTGAGCAACTGGGGTAATTCATCGATACTGGTGCGGCGGATCAGGCGGCCGATGCGGGTGATACGGTCGTCATCCTTACTGGCTGAGCGGGCACCAGCTGAATCAAGCTGCGCCACGCGCATAGAGCGGAACTTGTAGATCCAGAACAGCCGGTTATTGCGACCCTGGCGCTGTTGCTTGAAGAAGACCGGGCCGCGATCTTCCAGATAGATCAGTAAGGCAATGGTCAGCAGCAGGGGCGTTAAGAACAAGACGGCCGGTCCGGCAATAGCCAGATCCATCGCACGTTTGGCTGCGCGACCGCGCATGCCCAGCGGCCCTGCCGATACTACTAGAGAGCCAGTGTCATCAACGCGGCGTGCACCGAGTACGCCCATGGCCACTACCGTTTCGTCGATTAGCTCACCGGTAATGTTGGCGCCCTTGAGCACCATGGCCCATTCCATCTGCCGTTCTGGCGGGCAGCTCACCAGCACGCGGTCCATATTGGTCATGAACATGGCCAGACGATCGAGCATGTGCGGATCGTTGCGATTAGGAACTAAGCGGTGCTGGCGAGCGTCAACATGCCACGCATGAGGAACGCGGACGGGCAATCCACCATCATCGAGAATGAGGACGTTTTGCGCAGTGGGCCCGCACATCTTGCGAATGAGCGGTTGCATCGCAGTGCGTCCCAGGATGAGCGCGAATGCGCAGGCGAGAAAACTGATGCCGGTGGATACGCGAGAGATCTGATCGGAGACCTTGGCGAAAAAGGCAATGAAGATCAGCATTGTAAACGCTGCAAGCAGCGAGAAAAACGCACGGTGACGGCTGAAGCGCGACGAGGTAAGTGCGGACAGCGAATAAGCGTCGAAAGCCAACCCCGCGATAGCATAGAAAGGCAACAAAAGGCCAAGTTGCCGCACTTCGAAGGCCGGCGTCATGCCATATTTTGCTTCGCTGGCGCCCAGCATCGCGGCCACGATCATCAGCGCGTCGAGCAGGATGAGCATCAAATAGCACTGTAGGCGCCGATGCTCGAGTGAGGCAGCAAGCGGCAGCTTGATGCGTGCCGGATTGGTAGAACGCTGCTCGCTATAACTGGCTTGCGCCGTCTGGGCCGGGAGATCTAGCGTGGTCATTGCCGGTCTCACTGTCCTTTGATGCCGCTGCCGCCATGAAGCAGCCGTCGTTTATGGGCGCAGGTAAGGCCATTACGCCCTAACCGGCCGAATCGTGGCCGACACTGCGTCCGAAAAGGTCTTTGTTGCGCTGCAATATCTACAGGCTTACCCCACAATGGCAAGTATTTATGCTTAGCACGGTTCTCCAGCGGCACCTATAGCGACGATCCGACCAGTTCAGCGCGCTGCAGCCCGCGCAATTTCCGCCAGGGCCTGCCAAAGCGCCAGATCCGCGTTGCGACTGTCAGCTAGAAGGCTGCGATGCAAGGAAATCAGCCGTTCCAGCAGGCGTTCCAGGCGGCGCCCCCGCCAGCGCTTGAGCTGATTTGCCAGATCGGGTTTGTCCCGAAAGAAAACTCGCCGCGCGGCCATTTCCTGTTCCAGGAAACTATTGATATCGCTGCGGCTTCCCATGCGCCCGCAAAGTTGCGCCAGTTGTGCGGCCCGTCGTTCGAACGCAAGCAGCAAACCGACGGGGTTAATTCCCATTTCCCGCGCGCGCGCCAGTTCGGAGCCGACTCGACGGCTGTCGCCAGACAGCACCGCATTGACCACCGGCATCATGCCATCGTCTTCGGTCGATGCGCCGATGGCATCAAGCGCGGCGGCGTCGGCCGTGCGCGGCGATTGCGGGCTGGCATCGAGATAGAGCGCCAGCTTTTCCACCTCGCTGCGCGCCATCCGGGTATCGAGCGCGGTGGCGCGGGCGATGCGCTCGGCGAGGTCTCCGGTCATGCGCAAGCCGGCCGCGCCGGCCATGTCGCGCACGGCATCGACGACCGAACGCAGATCGGGCGGATGGAACATGCCGACCAGGGTATCACCGCGATCGCCCAGCAACTTGGCTACGCGTGACTTGTCGGTGGCCGCGCTGGCAACGATCAGCACCGGCCAGCCGTCTACCGGGCTAGCCAGCAGGGTTTCGACGGCATCGAACACTTCATCGCCGGCGGTGCGCACGTGGATCTGGCGGCGGTCACCAAACAGGGAAACCGAGCGCGCTTCGTCGGCCAGGCGTACAGGATCGCGGCGCAGTTCCGCCCCGGCCAGTTCCACCCGCTCCGCCTCGCCCAGGAGGCCGGCGATGCGAGCGGCGGCATCGGCTGCCCCGGCTTCGTCGGGGCCGCAGAAATAGAAGATCCGGCAATCCTGCGCGGCGCGGGCAGCCGCGCCGGCAAAGGTCTTTTGCGTAACCTTCACGGCGATCGGCCTATTGGCCGGGGGCAGGAGAGGGCGAAGGCGCGGGGGCGGCAGGCACGGCGACAGGCGCAGTGCCCTGGGTCTTTTCGCGCAGCCGGGTGGCGACGCGGGTGATGATCTGGTCGGCAATCTCGCGCGAGAGGTTTTCCTGCGCGGTCTGTTCTGCCGCGATCACGGAATACTCGCTCGATACCACGTCAAGCCCGGCGTCGGCCGATGCCGTGGCATCGAGCACGATTGCCCCGTTGCCTAGATCGACCAGCTGATAGCGCGCACGCATGGTGCGCCGTTCGCGCGTGATGGTGTCGTCCGACAGCTGGCCCAGGCCCTGAAGCTTTTCGTCAAGGCGCACGTCTAGGCGGTACTGCGGCTGCTTGCCCCCGCTGCCCAACCGGTCGGTGAGGGCGTGGCGCACCAGCCAGCCAGACTTGCCGGCGATCGGCGCCACGTCCACCGCAGACACCGCCCGTGCCACGGCGCCCGATCCGCCGCCGGCATACATCGGCTGCAACCCGCAGCCGGCCAGCGGCAGACAGAACAAGGCCAAACAGAGCGTGATTCGGGACTTAGACAACGAGGTTCACCAATCGATCGGGCACCACGATTACCTTCTTCACAGCTGCCCCGTCGAGTGCACGCTGCACCTTGTCGGATGCCAGCGCAAGGGCTTCCAGTTCCTCGCGCGCGGTGCCCTTGGCGACGGTCAGCGTATCACGCAGCTTCCCCTTGACCTGAACGGCGACGGTCACTTCGTCGTCGACCAGCAGAGCCGGATCGACCGTCGGCCAGGCGGCGTCGGCCACCAGGCCGCTGCCGTGCGTGGCAAAGGCTTCTTCGGCCAGATGCGGCATCATCGGCGCCACGAGCAGCAGCAGCGTGCGGATCGCCTGGGTGCGGCTGGCCGAGGGCGCGGCCTTTTCGGTGGCGCCGGTCAGCTCATAGATGCGCGCAACGGCCTTGTTGAAGCCGAGTGCCTCGATATCCAGTGCGACGGCATGCACCGTCTGGTGGACCTTGCGATCGAGCGCCTTGTCCTCGCCCGTGGCGCTGGCATCGGCCTGGGCAAACAGGCGCCACAACCGCTGCACGAAGCGCGCGCAGCCCTCGATTCCGGCTTCCGACCAAGGCAGGTCACGCTCGGGTGGGCTGTCTGACAGCATGAACCAGCGGATCGCGTCGGCGCCATAGCGGGCCACGATATCGTCGGGGTCCACCACGTTCTTCTTGGACTTCGACATCTTGATGACGCGGCCGATTTCCACCAGCTGGCCATCAGCCTTGAGCGTTGCCCCGTCGCCGGTGCGCTCCACCTCGCCCGGTGCGTACCAGATCGGCTGGCCATTGGCGGGATCGACGCGGGAATAGGTCTCGTGCGTGACCATGCCTTGCGTGAACAGGCTGCCGAACGGCTCGGTCACCTCGATCTTGCCGATCCGGGCCAGCGCACGGGTCCAGAAACGGGCATAGAGCAGGTGCAGAATCGCATGCTCGATGCCGCCGATATATTGTTCCACCGGCAGCCACTGCTTGATCACGTCGGGATCGAACGGGCGATCGGCCGGCTGGCTGGCAAAGCGCAGGAAATACCACGAACTGTCGACGAACGTGTCGAGTGTGTCGGTCTCGCGCCGCGCGGCGTGGCCGCATTGCGGGCAGGGCACATGCTTCCAGGTGGGATGGCGGTCGAGCGGATTGCCCGGCACCGAGAAATCCACGTCGTCGGGCAGGGTGACCGGCAGCTGCTTCTTGGGCACCGGCACCACGCCGCACACTTCGCAGTGCACGAAGGGGATCGGCGTGCCCCAATAGCGCTGGCGACTCACACCCCAGTCGCGCAGGCGCCACACGGTCTGGCCCTGGCCCCAGCCTTCGCCCTGGGCGCGGTCGATCACGGCCTTCTTGGCCTGCGCCACGCTCATCCCGTCGAGGAACTGCGAGTTGACCAGCACGCCATCGCCGGCCTCTGCTTCGACACCGAACGGCTTATCGGCGTCGGCGGGATCGGTAGCGACCACGCGCAGGATCGGCAGGCCATACTTGGTGGCGAAATCGAAGTCGCGCTGGTCGTGTCCGGGCACGGCCATGATCGCGCCGGTGCCATAATCCATCAGCACGAAGTTGGCGATGTAGACCGGCAGCGCCGCCCCGGTGAGCGGATGGCGCGCGGTGATGCCGGTGTCAAAGCCCAGCTTTTCCGCCGTTTCCAGCTCGGCCGCAGTGGTGCCGCCCTGCTTGCACAGGGCGATGAAATCCTGCGCAGCAGGATTGCCGGCGGCCACGCCCTGCGCCACCGGATGATCGGCGGCCACGGCGACGAAGCTGGCGCCAAAGATCGTGTCGGGGCGGGTGGTATAGACCTCCAGGCTGTCCCCGTTCGACAGGTCGAACGCGAATTGCAGGCCCTGGCTCTTGCCGATCCAGTTTTCCTGCATCAGCCGCACCTTTTCCGGCCACTTGTCGAGGGTGGACAGCCCCTCGAGCAGTTCGTCGGCGAAGTCCGTAATCTTCAGGAACCACTGGTTCAGATTGCGCTTTTCGACCAGCGCGCCGCTGCGCCAGCCGCGCCCGTCGATCACCTGCTCGTTGGCGAGCACGGTGTGGTCGATCGGGTCCCAGTTGACCGCCGATTCCTTGCGATAGACCAGGCCTGCCGCATAGAGATCGAGGAACAGGGCCTGTTCATGCCCGTAATATTCCGGCTCGCACGTGGCGATTTCGCGGCTCCAGTCGAGCGCGAAGCCCAGGCGCTTCAATTGCGCCTTCATGTTGGCGATGTTTTCGCGCGTCCAGCCGCCCGGATGCACGCCCTTTTCCATGGCGGCGTTTTCCGCCGGCATGCCGAACGCGTCCCAGCCCATGGGATGCAAAACTTCGTGCCCGATCATGCGCTTGTAGCGCGCCAGCACGTCACCCATGGTATAGTTGCGCACGTGGCCGATGTGGATGCGCCCCGACGGATAGGGGAACATCTCGAGCACATAGCTGCGCGGCTTCGCGCTTGTATCGTCGGCGCGGAAGGACTGGGCATCGTCCCACGCCTTCTGCCAACGCAGATCGGCGGTTGCGGAATCGAAACGGGTGGATTCTGAAGACGGGGCGGAAGTCATGGCGCGCTCTTTAGGAAGCGGCACGCCTTATCGCAAGCGCGTGCCGCTGCCGGGCGTGCCACCGTTTCGGTCGATACGGGTAGGGTCGGTCAGTTGATGCCCGAAGGCAGCGCCTGGCGGCGCAGGTCGCGCGCCTTGGTCAGGATCACATCTTCCAGCTTCTGGACGGTGGCGGCCTGGACCGGTGCATCGACCCACACACCGTTCTGGGAGACCTGGCGGCTCGCCGCGACGCGCAGGGCGTCGGCGCGCAGATCCTGGTCGAGGATCGACACGGTTACCTTGATGCGTTCGCCCGGGTTGCGCGGGCTGGTGTACCAGTCGGTGACAATCACGCCGCCGTTGCTGTCGGTCTGCAGCAGCGGCATGAACGACAGCGAATCGAGGGTGGCGCGCCACAGGTAGGCATTCACGCCGATCGTGGTCACTTTGCTGGACGCCATATCGGTGCGCATGCGCTCGAGCTTGCCGAGCTTCTTGTGGCCATGGCTTGCGCAGCCGGCAATCGCCACGGCCAGGATGCCGACGGCAAGCGCGCGGCCGATCGTCCGGCTGGCGCCACGGATCTGGCCGGCGGCATCAGCCGGTGCAGTGGCAGGGGCCGCGGTGGTGTTGTGGCGGGCGATGGCGCTGATCGTCACGTCAATCCTGTCCTGTCTGGCGCAGCGGCGGTCATCCCCGCGGCGATGATAAAACCGTGCTGGCGCACGGCAGAGAAAAATTTTCCGTGGCCTCGCACGGTTGCTTTGGCCACGCCTCTATCACCCTGGTACGCTGCCCGGCAAGCCGCGTTGCCAGGACACGCGCATTGTTTCATCTGAGCTGGCAAATCCCCGGCGTACAAGGGCGTGGAGCACTGACGGTTGAAGCGGTTGCGGCGGTGAACGCGTGGTGAATGACCGGGCAACCAAAACCGATTGCAGCAAGGGTGGGTGGATGCACTTTGGCCCGCAATCCGGGGTGTTTGGGCAGGTGGTCCGGCATTGGTGTCACCACTTGGCCACAGCGCGGGAAATCCTTGGCGGTTCCGACGTTTCCAATCTGGAAATCACCGGGGCGAAGGAGTACATCGAAGTGGAGTGTCATGCCTTCGTCATGTTAGCGTCGTTTTACCGGCCACATCGATCGCATGATGCATAATGTGATTCGCAACGACCAAAGACAGGAAGCAGGCAGGAACATGAGCGGCAGGGGCAGCAAAAAGGCGAACGCGCAGGGCTTGCGCCGTTCCGTGCTGCCGCGCGCGCTGCGGGCGCCGCTGCTCGCCGCCACCTGCATTGCCGCTGGCCTGGTCATCGCCCCCACGGTCAGCAGTGCCGTCACCGGCTCGTTCAAGCCGCTTGCCCAGGTCAGCCTGGCGGCGCGCGGCGGCATCGGTTCGTTCACCCCGGCTTCGGGCGATCCCAAGCTGGCTGCCGCGATCACCGTGCGTGGCCTTGGCAACAGCCATATGTTCCGCTTCACCCCGGCCGGCGCAGATTCGCGTGCGGACCGCGCCATCACCGTGGCGGTGCGGGTCAACCCGGAAGTTGCCCGGGCGATCTCGGTGCGTGGCGTGCTCGGCAACATTGGCGGCGCTGCCGGCAACGGCACCCCGCTGCGCATCGTGCCCAATGCCTTCAACTTGGGCATGGCGCGCGGCTACCAAAGCTTTGCCGTGACCAGCGGTCTTGGCACCGGCGACGGCTTCGACCGTGATACGCAGCGCCTCGACATGCCCGATCTCAATCACTTTGCCGTGGCCACGCCGTCGGCCGCTGCCACCACGGGCAGCACTGGCCGTCTCGCGCCGCGCATCGCGCTGGATGAGAAGGAGCGCGCTGGTCGCGCCCCGCGCACGCTGGAAACCCAGGGCGATTACCAGGTCGATTTCGGCGGCAGCTATCGCCTGACGCGCAATCTCGATGTGACTGCGGGTGTTCGCTATTCCTCGGACCGCGATCGCCTGCATCCGCTGACCGATGCGCGCCAGGACAGCCAGGCGGTTTACCTCGGAACGCAGTTCCGCTTCTGATCGCCGCATTGCCCCTGCGATCTTCTCCATTTCGGTGGAACAACAGGCTCGCTTCGGCGGGCCTTTTTGTTGCAAGCTGGGCCAGCACTATCCTGCGCGTGGCCGCGGTCCGCATGGGGCGAGCAGGCGCATTTGCTGCGTTTGCCGGCCGCAGCATCACTGCCTCAATCCTGCGCCATTGCTTATCGATATTCGTCGAAGAAATTTATCGGTTTGGACGCAAGCCGGCTTGTCGCGCGGGTGTCATCACCCTAGCCTAGCCGCTCTCCAAGCTGGTGAAGTACGGGAGTACAAGAATGACGCGAGTGGCCATCGTAACGGGCGGAACCCGGGGTATCGGCGAAGCGATCTGCCTTGCCTTGCAGGAACAGGGACGAACCGTCGTTGCGAATTATGCGGGCAACGAGGAAAAGGCCAAGGCCTTTACCGAACGGACCGGAATCAAGGCCTACCGTTGGGACGTGGGCGATCACGAAGCGACGATGGAAGGCTGCGCCCGCGTGGCGGCCGAAGTGGGCGCGATCGACATCGTGGTCAACAACGCCGGCATCACCCGCGATGGCGTGCTGCACAAGATGAGCTTCGATGACTGGAACGAGGTCATGCGCATCAACCTGGGCGGTTGCTTCAACATGGCCAAGGCCACGTTCCAGGGCATGCGCGATCGTGGTTGGGGCCGTATCGTCAACATCGGCTCGATCAATGGCCAGGCCGGCCAGTATGGCCAGGTCAACTATGCCGCAGCCAAATCCGGCATTCATGGCTTTACCAAGGCCCTGGCCCAGGAAGGCGCCAAGTATGGTGTGACGGTTAATGCCATCGCGCCGGGCTATATAGATACCGACATGGTCGCGGCGGTGCCGCCCGCTGTGCTGGAAAAGATCGTTGCCCGCATTCCCACCGGCCGCCTTGGCCAGGCCAGCGAAATTGCGCGTGGCGTTGCCTTCCTGACTTCGGAAGAGGGCGGCTTCGTTACCGGATCGACGATGTCGATCAATGGTGGCCAGCACATGTACTGATGTTTGGCGGGTGGCACCGCGCGTGCCGCCCGTCACCTGCGGCATGACCAGTCCCTATCATCCCCCGGTCAAGCGCTCGGTCGAAATCGCCGGGCACAAGACCTCGATCAGCCTGGAACCGCTGTTCTGGGATTGGCTGCGCCGCGCGGCAGAGGCTGAAGGCCTGCCGCTGAATGCGCTGGTCGCGCGAATCGATGCCGAACGCATCGCCAGCCCGACGCCGCCCGGCCTCGCCGGGGCGATTCGCCTGTGGCTGGCGGCGCAAGCCGTGGCAGCTGCGCGCAGCGATTGAGCGCGCGCAGCTTCACTACGTTTCCGGTCAGCCGGCCGAGTTTTCGCCGCGAATCTCGGTCAGCTTGCGTTCCCAGGCAATGGCATGGGCAATGATGGTGTCGAGATCGGCATAACGCGGCACCCAGGGCAGCGTCGCCTTGATGCGGCTGTTGTCGGAAATCAGCGAGTCGGGATCGCCGGCGCGGCGGCCCTGCAGCACGCGGTTGATCTTGCGGTTGGTCACCCGGTCCACCGCGTCGAGCACCTCCAGCACCGAGAAGCCCCGGCCATAGCCGCAGTTCATGGTAAGCGAGCGGGCCGGATCGGCGATCAGCGCATCGAGCGCCAGGACATGCGCATTGGCAAGGTCGGAGACGTGGATGTAATCGCGCACGCCGGTGCCATCGGGCGTGGCAAAGTCGGTGCCGAATACGCCAACGCTCTCACGCTTGCCCAGGGCCGCTTCCACCGCCACCTTGATGAGATGCGTGGCCCCGGCGGTCGACTGGCCGGTGCGCGCCTGCGGATCGGCGCCGGCAACGTTGAAATAGCGCAGCACGCAGAAGTTGAGCGGATGCGCGCGCGCCGTGTCGGCCAGCATGATCTCGCTCATCAGCTTGGACATGCCATAGGGATTGATCGGCTGCTTGGCGCTGTCCTCGGTCACCGGCGACACTTCGGGCACGCCATAGGTGGCGGCGGTGGAGGAGAAGATGAAATGCTTCACGCCGCCGGTCACCGCCGCCTCGATCAGGCTGCGGGTCTTGGCCGTGTTGTTGTGGTAGTACTTGAGCGGATCGCTGACGGATTCCGGCACGATGATCGAGCCGGCAAAGTGCATGATCGCGCCGATGTTCTGTTCGGCGATGATGCGGGCCAGCAGGTCCTGATCGGCAATGTCGCCCTGGTAGAACGGCACGCCATCGGGAATGGCAAAGCGAAATCCGGTTACCAGATTGTCGATCACCGTAACCGGCCAGCCGGCATCCTTGAGGGCCAGCACGGCGTGGCTGCCGATATAGCCTGCACCGCCGGTAACAAGGACTGGAACTTTCGACATGATGCGAACCTTTTCTGGCGCTGCAGCCCCGCTGCCGAGGCCATGAAAGAGGAATATGCAAAAGTTGTGGGCGTGCGGCCGCCCTAATCGATCCGGGCGCCGCCTTTCCACAGCGCCAGCACGCGCCCTTCGACCGGGCGGCGGTCGAACGGGGTGTTGCCAGCACTTGCGGCCATCTTGTCGGAATTGACCACCCAGGGCCGGGTGGGATGGATCACCGCCAGATCGGCCTCTGCGCCCACCGCCAGGCGCCCGGCGTTGACGCCGAGCAGCGCGGCGGGATTGCCGGCCAGCAGGGCAAAGGCGCGGGCCATGTCGATCACGCCGTCGCGCACCAGGGTCAGCGTCAGCGGCAGCAGGGTTTCTGCGCCTGCCATGCCCGGCTCGGCATCGGTAAAGGGCAGGCGCTTGTCTTCCGGCCCGCGCGGGTCGTGGCCCGAGGCGATCACGTCGATCGTGCCATCGCCGATGGCCGCGATCACGGCCTTGCGATCGGCATCGGCACGCAGCGGTGGAGAAAAACGGCAAAACGTGCGGAAATCGACCAGTTCGAGGTCCGACAACATGAAGTGGGCCGGGGTAACGCCCGCCGTCACCTGCACGCCGCGCAGCTTGGCGGCGCGCACCAGATCGAGCGCCTTGGCGGTGGTCACCTGGCGGATGTGCAGGCGCGCGCCGGTCATTTCGGCCAGCGCGATATCGCGCGCCACAGCCAGGCTTTCCGCCTCGGCCGGGGCAGAGGGCAGGCCCAGCCGCGTCGCCACTTCGCCGGCGGTGGCGACGGCATGGCCGGTGATGCCATCGTCCTCGGCATGGGTCACCACGACAAGGTCGAGCATCGCGCAGTAGGACAGGAGCCGCAGCATCACGCCCGAATCGGCGATCCAGCGGCGACCGGTGCTGACCGCGCGCGCCCCGGCATCACGCATCAGCGCCAGTTCGGCAAGTTCGGCACCTTCAAGCCCGCGGGTCGCGGCGGCGAGGGGGTGGACCCAGAAATCGGGCTTGCCCGATTGCGCGGCAAACCGCACCCGCGCCGGGTGATCGAGCGGCGGGCCCTGATCCGGCATCAGCGCGGCGCGGGTAATTCCGCCAAAATGAAACGCCGGCTTGTCGATCGCGAACACGCCCAGATCGACCAGGCCCGGCGCAACCAGCGCGCCGCGCGCATCGAACACGGCATCGCCATCCTGGGCCACGGCCTCGGCACCGAGCGCCACGATGCGCCCGCCCTGGCAGCGCAGATCGGCGGCCATCGGCTCTCCGGTGGGCAGGACCAGGCGCCCATTGGTGATGACAAGGGGTTGCGGCGTCATGCGTTTTCTCCGCCCAGCGGTTCCCAGCCGGGCAATTGCCGGGCGCGCCGGGTGAGCACTTCCAGACAGGCCATGCGGATCGCCACGCCGCTTTCCACCTGGCGGGTGATCAGGCTGCGTTCGACATGATCGGCCACCTGGCTGTCGATTTCGATCCCCCGGTTCATCGGTCCGGGATGCATGACCAGCGCGCCCGCCTCGGCCTGGGCCAGGCGATCGAGCGACAGACCATAGAGGTGGCGATATTCGCGCGGGGAGGGGATGAACTGGCCCTGCATGCGCTCCATCTGCAGGCGCAGCATCATCACCACTTGCGCGCCTTTGAGCGCAGCGTCGAAATCGTGGAATACCTTGACGCCCATCACCTCGATTTCGGCCGGCATCAGCGCGGGCGGGGCGCAAACGCTGACCTCGCAACCCAGCGCGGTCAGCGAGAGGATGTTGGACCGCGCCACCCGGCTGTGCAGGATATCGCCGCAGATCGTCACGCGCAGACCGTTGAGATCGCTGCCTTTGGGCAGGCCCAGCGCATGGCGGATGGTCAGCGCATCGAGCAGCGCCTGTGTAGGATGCTCGTGCTGGCCATCACCCGCATTGAGCACCGGGCAATCGACCTTTTCGGCAATCAGCCGCACCGCGCCCGAGCTGGCATGTCGGATGACGATGGCGTCTGCCCGCATGGCGTTGAGCGTCATCGCCGTGTCGATCAGCGTTTCGCCCTTCTTCACGCTGGACGTGGCCGCGTGCATGTTGACCACGTCGGCGCCCAGCCGCTTGCCGGCGATTTCGAACGACAGCAGCGTGCGCGTGCTGTTTTCGAAAAAGGCGTTGATGATGGTCAGGCCCGAAAGCAGGTCGGCCCGCTTTTGCGACTGCCGGTTGAGTTCCACCCACTGCTCCGCCTCGTCCAGCAGGTAGAGGATCTCGTGCCGGGCAAGCTGGCCGATTCCGGTCAGATCGCGGTGGGGAAAGGCAAGGCCGCCCGCAGGATAGCTGCGCGCCGGGCTGGCTGACGAGGGGGATTGGCTCGATGGGTGCATCGAAGACCACGCCCTAGACCTGCGCGGCCTTCCCGACAAGTGTTTCGACTGGCGCGGGCCGCGCCGGCTGGCTAGATATCCCCCATGAAATTTGCCCGCTCGGTCTGGAAAGTCCTCGTCGCGATCAAGGATGGCCTTGTCCTCCTGTTCCTCCTGCTGTTCTTCTGGGCGCTCTATGCCGCGCTGACGCTGCGGCCCACGCCCGGCCAGGTCCGCGATGGCGCCCTGACCATCACGCTGGACGGCAGCGTGGTGGAAGAACGCAGCGCGCTGGCACCGGCGCAGCTGCTGCTGTCGGGAGAGGCGCCCGCCCACGAATTCCAGGCTCGCGACGTGGCCCGCGCAATCGAGACGGCGGCCGATGACAGCCGCATCAAGGCCGTGGTGATCGATCTGGAGCAGTTCACCGGCGGCCGTCAGGTGCACATGAGCCGAATCGGCGCGGCGATGGACAAGGTGCGCGCCGCGCATAAGCCGGTGCTGGTGCGCGCGCTGCTCTATACCGACGATGCGGTGCAGCTGGCGGCCCACGCCAGCGAGGCATGGGTCGATCCGATCGGCGGGGCAGTGGTCACCGGGCCAGGCGGTTCGCAACTCTATTACAAGGCCTTGATGGACCGCTTCAAGGTCAAGGCGCACATCTTCAAGGTGGGCACCTACAAGTCTGCGGTGGAACCCTATGCCCGCAGCGATGCCTCACCCGAGGCCAAGGAGAACCTCTCCGCGATCTATGGCGCGCTGTGGTCGGCTTGGAAGGCGGAAGTGACCAAGGCGCGGCCCAAGGCCAATATCGACTTGGTCACGCGTGATCCGGCGCAATGGCTGGCGCAGAGCGGTGGCGACATGGCCCAGGCCGCGGTCAAGGCCGGGCTGGTCGACAAGGTGGGTGACAAGATCGCCTTCGGCAAGCGCGTGGGCGACCTGGTCGGCCATGATCCGGCGGCGGGCGAGGGCGGCTACAAGGGCTCTACCCTGGCGCAATATCTCGCCGACAAGCCCGCCCCGACGACTGGCAAGGCGATTGCCGTGGTCACCGTGGCCGGCACGATCGTCGATGGCGATGCCGGGCCGGGCTCGGCTGGCGGCACGCGCATTGCCAACCTGATCGACCAGGCCGTGGCCAGCGGCAACTACGCCGCGCTGGTGGTGCGGGTGGATTCGCCCGGCGGCTCGGTCACGGCAGCAGAGCGCATCCGTGCGGCGATTGCCCGGGCCCGCGCCAAGGGGCTGCCGGTCGCGGTCTCGATGGCCAACCTTGCGGCAAGCGGGGGCTATTGGGTCTCCACCCCGGCGCAGCGGGTGTTTGCCGAACCGGCGACGATCACTGGTTCGATCGGCGTATTTGCCGTTATCCCGAGCTTTGAGGACACGCTGGCGAGCTATGGCGTGACCGCGGACGGTGTGCGCACCACGCCGCTCTCGGGCCAGCCCGATGTGGTTGGCGGCCTCAGCCCGCAGTTCGAGGCGCTCTCGCAGGCTTCGGTAGAAAGCTATTACGCGCGGTTCCTGCGCCTGGTGGCCGATGCCCGGCACAAGAGCCCGCAGGACATCGACAAGATCGCGCAGGGCCGGGTGTGGGATGGTGGCACCGCGCGCCAGATCGGCCTGGTCGATCAATTCGGTGAACTGGAAGATGCCGTGGCCTGGGCGGCCAAGGCCGCCAAGGCGGAAAGCTGGCACGCCGAATTTTTGGGCAGCAATCCCGGGGGCTGGCAAGGCTTCCTGTCGGGCCTGATGGGCGATGATGGCAGCACCGATAGCCGCGCGGCGGGCGATGTCACCGGGCTGCTCGCCCAGCGGCAGCAGGCACTGGGTTGGCGCGTGCTGGCCGATCTGGGCCGGCTCAACAGCACCGCAGGTGCGCAAGTCTATTGCCTGGAATGCGGCGGCACCGCGGCCATGGCGCCGCCGCCCGCAGCCCAGGGCCTGGTGGCGCAGGCGTCATGGCTGGCCTTGCTGGGCAAGCTGCTCTGAACGCCTGCTGGAAAGCCGGTCAGTCGGGCGCGGGGAATTCGTCCGGGCTGATCGGGTCGATCCGGTCGGGTGTTACCGGCGGGGTTTCGCTGGGCGCCGGTTCGGGGGTTTCCTGCGGGGTGATCGCCGGCGGAACGTCGGGCGGCGATTGCGGGTCGATGCGATCGGGCGGGGGTGTGCTGGCCATGGCAGATGCTCCTTGCGACCGGTCTGTTTTGCCGGACCTTTGCCACGCGAAAATCGCGCGGGCATGAACGGGCAACCGCGCGCCAGGGTGCTTGTTCCCCGCGTGGGCGCGCTTGTTCCAGGGGGAAAGCGCGCCGGGCTTGTGCTTTTCACCCGGCTGCGATAGGGGCACCGCTCGCTTTTTGCCGGATGCGGGCGTGGCGGAACTGGTAGACGCGCTGGATTTAGGTTCCAGTATCGCAAGATGTGGGGGTTCGAGTCCCTTCGCCCGCACCAGGGTTCACCCCCCGGCTTTGCACGGATTTTGAGGCGCCTGTCACGGCGTCAGTCGAGAAAGTTGGATCAGGATGCAGATCGTCGAAACCAGCAACGAGGGCCTGAAGCGCGCCTACGCCGTGACCATTCCGGCGGCGGACATTGCCGCGCGCGTGGAAGGTGAAATCAAGAAGATCGCCCCCCAGGTGCGCATGCCGGGCTTCCGCCCGGGCAAGGTGCCGGCCAACCTGGTCAAGAAGATGCACGGCCCGGCCCTGCACCAGGAAGCCCTGCAGACCACGATTCGCGAAGCGATGGACAAGCTGGTGGCCGACCACCAGCTGCGTCCCGCGATGCAGCCGGACGTGTCGCTGGGCGAAGGCTATGAAGAAGGCCAGGACGCAAAGCTGACCGTCAGCCTCGAAGTGCTGCCCAAGGTCGAAGCGCCCGCGCTCGATGGGCTCAAGCTCGACAAGCTGGTCGTGCCCGTGACCGAAGACCAGGTGGACGAAGCGGTGAACCGCATCGCCGCCGGCCAGAAGAAGTTCAGCGACGCTGCCGAAGGCGCGGAAGCCAAGGACGGCGACCAGCTGATCATCGACTTCCTCGGCAAGCTGGACGGCGAACCCTTCGAAGGTGGCGCGGCTGAAGACCAGGCGCTGGAAATCGGCGCTGGCCGCTTCATCCCCGGTTTCGAGGAACAGCTCGTTGGCGCCAAGGCCGGCGACGAAAAGGTCATTACCGTGACCTTCCCCGAGGACTATCCCGCCGCCAACCTGGCCGGCAAGGAAACCACCTTTGACATCACGGTCAAGGCGGTGAAGAATCCGGGTGAATTCGTTGCTGACGACGATTTCGCCAAGGCGCTGGGCCTGGAAAGCCTGGAACAGCTGCGTGGCCTGCTCAAGGGCCAGCTGGAGCAGGAAACTGCCGGCCTGACCCGCACCCAGATGAAGCGCGCCCTGCTCGACCAGCTGGCTGCCGGCCATGACTTCGACGTGCCGCCCTCGATGGTGGAAGCCGAATTCGAGCAGATCTGGCAGCAACTGACCCAGGAAGCGCAGAACGAGGAAAACCCCGAGGAAGCGCTCAAGGAAATCGAAGCCGAGAAGGACGATTACCGCAAGATCGCCGAGCGTCGCGTGCGTCTGGGCCTGCTCCTGTCGGAAATCGGCCAGGCCAACGGTGTGGTGGTCACTGCGCAGGAAATGGAAATGCTGATCCGCCAGGCGGCCCAGCAGTACCGCGAACAGGATCGTCAGCGCTTCATCGACTATGTGCGCTCCGAGCCCCTGGCCGCTGCCCAGCTGCGCGCCCCGCTCTATGAAGACAAGGTCGTCGACTTCCTGTTCGACAAGGCCGAAGTCAGCGAGCGCGAAGTGACCCGCGAAGAGCTCCAGGCCGCGATTGAAGCCGAGGAAGGCGCCGCTGCCGCTCCGGCCGAAGCCAAGCCCGCCAAGAAGAAGGCGGCCAAGAAGGCCGAAGCCGAAACCGAAGCGGCTGGGGGAGCCGAAGAGGCCAAGCCCG
>NZ_KE148338.1:34507-35148 GCF_000410615.1 Novosphingobium sp. B-7
CGAAGCCGAAGAGGCCAAGCCCGCCAAGAAGGCTCCGGCCAAGAAGAAGGCTGCGGCCGACGCCGAGGCGGAACCCGCCGCTGAAGGCGAAGCCAAGCCCGCCAAGAAGAAGGCCGCCAAGAAGGCGACCGCCGAAGGCGAAGACGCCTGATCCAGCGCCACACGGCCTGATCAAGAAACAAAAATGGGGCGCTGCCGGCAACGGTGGCGCCCCGTTTGCTTTTAGGTGTTTGCCCTCAGGCATCATGCGGATTGGCGCGGTGATTCCTGGCATGAGAGAATCGGTCACATCGGAACCCGGGGGGATCTGCCGATGCATACCGTGCGCAATCGCAAGGGCGCTCGATCCGGCCAGCGTGTGCCGGCCAAGGCGCCAGTTTCATCTGCCGTTCCGCCAACTGCCGGTCCGCCAGCAGTCAGTCCCCCTGCCGCCAAGGCCGCCAGCAAGCGGGCCAAGGCCGATTTTACCCGGCCATTCCTGCTGGCCCAGGCTGCCACGCCGGCCTTTCCGTCCGATCTCATCCTGCCGCCCCATCGTGGCGCGATCATCACCACGGCGGCCTGGCCGGCGGGGATGATTCCGCCCGCACTGCCCGCCACGCCGCCGCTGCGCGCGCCGTTCATCGCGCCGCGCGGGCCGG
>NZ_KE148339.1:0-276 GCF_000410615.1 Novosphingobium sp. B-7
GGCAACCCGGCCTCGGCCTATGTCACCGCGCACCTGTTCATGCTGCCCCTGCTGCGCGCCGCGCTGGGCGCCGCCCAGCCGCTGCCCAGCCCGTTGCACATGCCGCTGGCCCAGCCCATGCCGGCCGGCGGCGGGCGCACCGAATTCCTGCGCGGCCATTGGGACGGGGTTTCCGTCACGCTCGATCCGTTGCAGGATTCGGGCGCGATCGCCCCCATTGCCCGCGCCAATTGCCTGGTACAGCGCGAGGCGGGCGCGACGATGCAACCGGAAGGG
>NZ_KE148339.1:511-4586 GCF_000410615.1 Novosphingobium sp. B-7
CCGCCTGATCTCCGCGTTGGAAGAACGCGGCTTCATCCGCCGCCTGCCCAACCGCGCCCGCGCCCTCGAAGTGATCCGGGAACCGGAAAGCCTGGCGACCAAGGCCGCCGCGCGCAATCCCGCGCCGCGCACCTCCGCCCCCGCGGGCACCACCCCGCGCCTGGCGCCAGTAGCCGCGAACGACGTGATCGAAATCCCGCTCCACGGCCGCATCGCCGCCGGCGCTCCGATCGAGGCGATGGAGGGCTCGGCCATGCTGCCCGTGCCCGCCGCCCTGCTCGGCTCGGGCGAGCACTATGCGCTGGAAGTGTCGGGCGATTCGATGGTCGACGCCGGCATCCTCGACGGCGACTACGCCCTCGTGCGCCGCACCAACACCGCCCGCGACGGCGAAATCGTCGTCGCCCTGGTGCGCGGCGAGGAAGCGACTCTCAAGTACCTCCACCACGAAAAAGGCCGCATCCGCCTCGACCCGGCCAACGCCGCCTACAACCCCCAGTTCTACGCGCCCGACGAAGTGGAAGTGCAAGGCAAGCTGGCGGGGCTGTTGCGGCGGTATCATTGAGGGTGCTATTGCGCTGAATCGCTAATCTGGAATGTTTTTAAGTGGAATACACTTGCCGTTCTCAATCGTGATGGCGAATGACAATTTCTTTGGAAAGCGGAACATCGAGCGTTCGTCGTTCTCGTAGTACCCTCGGAAGGCGCTTCCCTCGCTTCCCCAAATTAGGCATCCGGTCACGGCTCACTTGAGTAGACACCCAAAACGCGAATGACCTGGCAGATGGGGACTAGCGCGTCGTCAAAGATGCTTTTAATTGCTTGCTTCCTGTACAAAGTGCAATTCTCCTCACATGCTGGGTATGGTAGTGTTCCCGAATGCCCAGCTTTCCACACAAAAAAATCGTCGAGAAGATCCGGAAGATCGACGAGTTACCGTCGGATGACGCGCAATACTTGCAATGGCTCGGTGCTGGTCAGCACCTGGATTTCCTCAAGCAAAATGCGAACGCTGACGAAATAGTCATTTACGGGTCTGGTCCCTACACGTTCATTCATTCGATCGTGGTGCCGAACAAAGCGCTAGAGGTCGCAGCGCCGGATGACCTGCTGCGATGGAGTTGCAATCCGTATGTCAGCATCGCCGGCTATGTGTCCGGCGGTGGCCGGAGTGGGATGTGGATCGAGCGGGATAACCATCATAGGGGCTCAAAGGCGCTTGATGAGGGGCGCGATCTCGTTTTCGCGCGCACGTTTGAGGGATGGAGCGGTGACGGGCGCGACTACATCGAAGTGAATCAAGAATACACACATCTGGCGGGTATCCACTGGCGACCAGAGGAAAGTGCCTATTGTCGCTTCGATGAACACGGTGACCTTCGGCATTGTGCATCCGTTACGTTAAATCGCAGTGGCGAAGAGGTACGGCTCGTCTCGTTTAGCTGGGTAGAGCTAGAGGAATACCTCACCATCGCACGTTGCTCACTGGTGCGAATGTTCGACTTCACTTTGCTGAAGCATAGCGAATTCAATGGATGGGCAGACGACATTAATGAAGTGGTTCATGTCGATTCCGCCGATTTCTTCTATCGACAGCGCCACTGTGGACGCTGCGCCTACACGCGCGGCATCCAGATCATGCGCCCGCGCCGTGGAGCTAACCAGGTGCTTCAGGGGGTGACGGATGGCTGGAGCGGGAACAAGTCCAAACAGTACGTTGAGTTCGTTGCGCATGATTGGCGCAATCAGCGACTCGCCAAAATTTCCACGGACCCCGCAGCCACTACCAATTATTTTCAGGCTGAAGGCAACGATCTACCGTTCGAGCTATCCGCAGCCTTCTTTCGAGCCGAGGTGCTGTCAAAATACAAAACCGACCGCGAAAAATACACAATCAAAGATCGTGAAGTGAGCTGCCGGGCGGCGTGGCGCCTGCGCGGCTACGACGTGAATGAGGCGGGTCAGGTCCACGCCTATATCTGCGATCTGCGTGCCCTGCCGTACACGGAGCAGTTGCACTGGCTGGCCTACAACGTCGAGCCACAGGCAAGCATCTCGGAGCGCGCCATCGTCAATGACTTCCAAGGTGACTTTGTTACGTTCCGGCACCCGCGCGAGGAAGTTATGTCCATTGTTCGGCGATGGGGAGACCGCAAAGTTGAATGGTGGAAACTGCGTGATCCCGACTTGATGGATCGGGCCAACATTCCGCTAACGGCGAGCAAGGATGAGTGGGCCGAAGCCATCATGGACCTCACGAAGCTTGTCGTCGAAGGCTTCGAGACGAAGCCCCTGCGCCAGCGCCTTGACCGGTTATCGGCCGAATATACCGACGGGGACCGCACGCTGGCGTTGTTAGAAAAGCTGCTGAACGTCGGTCGTTACCGGGATGAGCAGATTAAGCTGTCGGGGCTGCGGGAGGCGCAGTGGCTGCGGTCGAAGTTGCAAGGCCACGCAAGAGGCACCGAAGCGGCGCAAGCGGCAAAGGACGCCATAGCTAACTTCGGTAGCTTCAAGGACCATTTTTCGGACCTGTGCATGCGGATCGCAGCGGAACTGCAATCGATCGAGTCCCAATGTGAAGCCGAGCCGTGACGGAACGCGCTGCCTGCCGTCTTTAGTTTTAATGACCCTGTGGAACGCGCGCAGCGCTTATTGGAGCTTCTGCGTTCCTATGACAGGCTCTTCCAGCAGTGGACATTCGCCGTGGCCGATCGCAACGACCAGCTCTGGTCGAAAGTCGAGGATTTAGAATACTAAGCAGGTCGCCCCAGAATCAAAGCTGCCCCTCGCCCATCACATCTCTTTCCCCCCGCGCGCCACCTTCCCCACCCAAAGCTCTGGCCCCGGAAACCAGCCATGCTGGCCTTCCGTCTCCGCCACGGTCACCAGCTTGCCTTGTGCCAGATAGATCGCCAGGCCGCCGGTCTGGCGCAGCAGGCGGCGGTCGGCTTTGAGCCAGCGGGGGTGGCAGCTGGTAGGCAAGGTGCGATCAGCGATCACGATATCGGCGGCGGCGCACGCGGTGGTGAGGGCCTGCCAGTCCACCTGGTCGCGGCCGCGGCTCATCAGCACGGTGTAGCGCCGGCCCTGGCGCACCAGAACCGCGCGGCAGAAGTCCGCGTTGCACTGCGCGCCGGGCCAGGTGTCGAGCGGGCGGGCCTCTCCCTCCAGCCCGGCGTTTTCGAGCAGCATCGAGGGGGTGTAATCGCTGCGCGTGGCGCGCAGCATCAGCAGGTTGGGCCCTTCGCCTGCCAGGGCGACATAGTGCCCGTCACCGGTCACCAGCACATCGGGCGTGGGTTGCAGGATCGTCAACACCGCGCCCAGGCCAACCGGCACCAGGCCCCACAGGCGCACTTTGCCGGTCCACAGCGCCAGCCACAACAGGCCGCCGACCATCAGGCCAAAGACCCAGCCCGGCATGCCCGGCAGCAGCGTCACTGCGCCAGGCTGGCTGGCGGTGAGGTGGGCCAGGCCCAGCAGCGCATCGAGCGACTTGCCCACGGCCCACCACGCCGGGGCCCCCCACCCCGCCAGGTCGAGCAGCAGCGCCAGCGCGATCAGCGGCATGGTAACGAACGTCGTGAGTGGAATGGCCACCACATTGGCCGCTGCGCCATAGATGCCGGCGCGGTGGAAATGGAACAGCGCCATGGGCATCAGCGCCAGTTCGATCACCAGGCCCGTGGCCAGCACGAGCGCCAGATGCCGCCCCAGCCGCATCGCCCAGCCTTCGTGCGCATGGCCAAGAAAGCGCCGCACCGGCGCGGACGAATCGAACGCGATGATGGCGATGACCGAGCCGAAGCTCATCTGGAAACTGGGGCCGACCACGGCCTCGGGCCAGAACAGCATGACGATGAACGCGGCCACCGCCAGCATCCGCAACGACAGCGGATCGCGGCCCAGCGCCAGGGCCAGCAGCACCAGCAACGCGCCCAGGCACGAGCGGATCGTGGGCACCTCTGCCCCGGTCAGCAGGGTATAGCCGATGCCCGCCAGCGCGCCCATCGCAGCCGCCGCCAGCGGCACGCGCAGGCGCAGCGCGAGGAACGGCACCAGCGCGAGCAGG
>NZ_KE148339.1:4901-10764 GCF_000410615.1 Novosphingobium sp. B-7
CACGCGCTGCGGGCAAAATCAAAACTGCCCGGCACCATCGGCGGCGCCGGCGGCATCAGCCGCGCACGCAGGCGCACCCGCGCCCCGTCGGCCAGCGCCGAATCGTTTTGCCCGGCCGGCGCCAAGGGCACGTTGATCCGCACCTGACCGTCCCGCGTTTCGCCCGACAGCAAGGTTACCCGCGTCTGCAGGATCAGCCGCAAACGGCCCTGCGCCGCCTGGACCTGGCGATCCACCACCATGCCATCGAGCACCACCAGCATGGGCCGGGGAATCGGCGGGGGGCCCAAAAAGGCAGACTTGATCCAGATCGTGGCGCAGCCGGCCACCACCATCAGCCCCAGCGAAAGCACGGCCAACCGCAAATGGGCGAATCGGCCGTCTCGATCGCGAGGCAGCACAAGCAGCAAAATTCCGCCCATTCCGGCCATAAGGGCCAGCCACTGCCAGGGGCCTGGAAGCACCACCCAGACGCAGATTCCCGCAGCAAACGCCACACTTAGCCAGGGGCCGCGTTCTGTGCCGCGCTGCTCGATCCACGCATTCGCATGCGCGAGCATGCTGGACAAACGCGCCGCTTTGGCCCAATGGCGCCCGAGCCCGTTCGGTCCCATATCAAGACCGGTTATCTGCGGGCCGGCACCGTTATCCCGGCCAAGCGCCGTTTGCGGATCAGGCGGTGTTGCAACAAGGCCGGCCATGCGCCGAATTGGAAGGAATGCGCCCTCGATGGCAAGCCAGACTGACACCGTTTCTGCAGGATCGGGTACGGCCAGCGCCAGCCCCACCCCGGCGGCACGCGTTGTCACCCGCTTTGCTCCATCGCCCACCGGTTTCCTGCATATCGGCGGCGCGCGCACGGCCCTGTTCAACTGGCTTTTCGCCCGTCATCATGGCGGCACCTATCTGCTGCGGATCGAGGATACCGACCGCGCGCGTTCCACCGACGCCGCGATCGAGGCGATCTTTGACGGCCTCAACTGGCTGGGTTTGGGTGGCGATGCCGAGCCGGTGTTCCAGTTCGCGCGGTCTGATCGCCATGCCCAGGTAGCGCACCAGTTGCTCGACGCCGGGCACGCCTATCGCTGCTATTTGACGCAGGAAGAACTCGCCGCGCGCCGCGCCAAGGCGCAGGAAGAACGCCGCCCGTTCCGCCTGGAAAGCGAATGGCGCGATGCCGATCCCGCCACCTGGCCGGCCGACAAGCCCTATGTCATCCGCGTCAAGGCCCCGCGTGAAGGCGAGACGGTGATCGAGGATGCCGTGCAGGGCACGATCACCGTGCAGAACGTGGAAATCGACGACTACGTGATCCTGCGTGGCGATGGCACGCCCACCTATATGCTCGCAGTGGTGGTCGACGACCACGACATGGGCGTGACCCACGTGATCCGTGGCGACGACCACATCAACAATGCGTTCCGCCAGCTGGTAATCATCCGCGCGATGAACGTGATCGAGGGCGGCTGGCCCGATCCGGTCTATGGCCATATCCCGCTGATCCACGGTGCGGATGGGGCCAAGCTGTCGAAGCGCCACGGCGCCCTGGGCGTGGACGCCTATCGCGACGAGATGGGCCTGCTGCCCGAAGCGGTGTTCAACTACCTGCTTCGCCTCGGCTGGGGCCATGGCGACGAGGAGATCATCAGCCGCGACCAGGCGGTGGAATGGTTCGACATCGCCAATGTCAACAAGGGCGCGTCACGCTTCGACATCAAGAAGCTGCTCAACTTGAACGGGCACTATCTGCGCGAAGCGGATGACGCGCGCCTCGCTGATCTGGTTGCGCCGCGGCTCGATGCCCTGGTGCCGGCCCATGACCGTGCCAAGCTGGCCGAGGCGATGCCCGTGCTCAAGGTGCGCGCGGCCGATCTCAACGAGCTGGCCAAGGGCGCGGTGTTCCTGTTTGCCCAGCGCCCGCTGGCACTCGATGAAAAGGCGCAAGGCCTGCTCACTCCCGACGCACGGGCAATCCTTGCCAAAGTGATCACCCGCCTTGAGGGCGCAAACGACTGGACAGCGGCCACGCTCGAGGCCAATCTCAAGCAAATGGCCGAGGAGCTGGGAGTAGGATTGGGCAAGATCGCCCAGCCCCTGCGCGCAAGCCTGACGGGACAAGCGACCTCACCTGGAATTTTCGATGTCCTGGTTCTCCTCGGAAAGGAAGAGAGCCTGGCCCGTTTGCGTGACCATGCCGCCTGACCAGGTGGCCCACAGAACATACTGTTTCTTTGTACAGGAGAGCCTAGCGTGAGCGACAATCAGGCTACTTTGACCATCGATGGCAAGACCATCGACCTTCCGGTCAAGAGCGGAACCATCGGGCCGGACGTCCTCGACATCCGTAAGCTTTACGGCCAGTCGGGCAAGTTCACCTACGATCCGGGCTTTACCTCCACCGCCAGCTGCGACAGCGCGATCACCTATATCGATGGTGACGAAGGCGTCCTGCTGCACCGCGGCTATCCGATCGGCCAGCTGGCCGAGCATTCCAGCTTCATGGAAGTGAGCTACCTGCTGCTGAACGGCGAACTGCCGAACCAGGACGAGCTGGCCAACTTCTCCCGCACGATCACGCGCCACACTATGGTGCACGAGCAGCTGACCAAGTTCTACAGCGGTTTCCGCCGTGACGCGCACCCGATGGCGGTGATGTGCGGCGTGGTGGGCGCGCTCTCGGCGTTCTATCATGATTCGACCGATATTGCCGATCCGCAGAACCGCACGATCAGCTCGCACCGTCTGATCGCCAAGATCCCCACGATCGCGGCGATGGCCTACAAGTATTCGGTCGGCCAGCCGTTCCTCTATCCGCGCAACGATCTGTCGTACACCGGCAACTTCCTGCGCATGACCTTTGGCGTTCCGGCCGAAGAATATGAAGTGATCCCCGAGGTCGAACGCGCGATGGATCGCATCTTCATCCTGCACGCCGACCATGAGCAGAACGCGTCGACCTCGACCGTGCGCCTGGCCGGTTCGTCGGGTGCCAACCCGTTTGCCTGCATCGCGGCGGGTATCGCCTGCCTGTGGGGCCCGGCACACGGCGGCGCCAACGAAGCGGCGCTCAACATGCTGCGCGAGATCGGCACGCCCGACAAGATTCCGCACTATATCGAGCGCGCCAAGGACAAGAACGATCCGTTCCGCCTGATGGGCTTTGGCCACCGCGTCTACAAGAACTACGATCCGCGCGCCACGGTGATGCAGAAGACCGTGCGCGAAGTGTTCGACGCGCTCAAGGTCAACGATCCGCTGTTCGAAACCGCGCTGCGCCTGGAAGAGATCGCGCTCAACGATCCCTACTTCGTGGAAAAGAAGCTGTTCCCGAACGTGGACTTCTATTCGGGCATCATCCTTTCGGCGATCGGTTTCCCGACCACGATGTTTACCGTGCTGTTTGCCCTCGCCCGCACCGTGGGCTGGGTGGCGCAGTGGAACGAAATGATCAGCGATCCCGGCCAGAAGATCGGTCGCCCGCGCCAGCTCTACACCGGGCCGACGCAGCGCGACTACGTTCCGATCAACCAGCGCTAAGCCGGAAGATACACGATGAAGAGAAAGGCGGTCATGGTGGCGATCCTGCGGATCATCGGCTTGGCCGCCTTTTTCATGGGCTTGTTGTGGATCGCGCAAGGCTTGGGCCTGGTGCACTGGCCGCGCGAAAGCTTCATGCTCGATCAGCGAGCGTGGGCCTGGCGTGGCCTCGTACTGGCGCTGCTGGGCATTGCCGCCGTGTGGCGCGCCGGTCGCCGGCGCTGATCGCACAAGACCCGCGCCGGCCGGCTTGGCCGCGCCATTCCCACAATTTATTCGAACGCGGCAGGGTCTGGCGTGGGCGCCTGGCAGGCCTGGTGATTGCCATTCTGGCATGCCGCGACCTGCTCGTGCCACGCATCCATTGCCCGCGCATAGGCAGCGTCGCGGCGCGACTGGGTGGTGCGGATCATGGCGATGGTGTCGCGCCGGGCCTGCACGGCCTGGTGATAATCATGCACCGCTGCGTGGTAGCTTTGCAGTTCGGCGTTCCGCTCGGCGCGGGCGGTGTTGGTATCGATCGCCAGCGCCTGCGCCTCGTTGCGATTGACCGCGCTAACCCCGGGATCCTGGCCGGGAACGACCACGCCCGGAGGGACCGTCATTGATGCTGCTGCCGAACCATCGTTGAACGGCTGGTTGGGATCTACTGCCTGGGCCAGCGCCGGGGTCGCCACCAAGGCGCCCAACAGGCCGACCATCGCCATTTTCCTGATCATCGCGAATCTCCGAAACAAGCGTCAGATTTCCGGTCCCCGATGCCCAGCGTTGTGGGCGAGACGGTCTGAACGTTTGCGGAATGCCATGAAAAGGTGCGGTTAACCTGGCGGCCAATAATCAGCGCGCGTTGACGATACCGGCGCTGGGCAGGTCTGCCGGCAGGGTCAGCACAAAGCGGGCGCCCTCGCCCGGTGTGCTCGATACGGTAAGATCACCGGCCATGGCGCGGGCCAGCCGGCGGGAGATATAGAGGCCCAAGCCCGATCCGCCATCGCCGCTGCGGCCCAGCCGTTCGAACTTTTCAAACACGCGCGCCGCCTGATCGGCAGTCAGCCCCTCGCCGCGATCTTCCACCGCGATCCAGGCCGTGGCTCCTTCCACACCGCAGGCCAGAGTTACGGTGGCATGGGCCGGGGTATAGCGGATAGCATTGCTCAACAGGTTGAGCAGTACCTGCAGCACGCGGCGAAACTCGCCGATCGCCGGGGCGTGGCACGCCTCCTCGGGCAAGGCCAGGGCGATGCCCCGCTCGCGCGCGCGGACGGACAGAATACCGGCGGCGCGGCGGGCGCAATCGGCGAGGTCGATGTGATCGGGCGCGGGGGCAAAGCCCGGCGCCTCTACCGCATCGAGATCGGCCAGGTCTTCGACCAGGCCGAGCAGATGGCGCCCCGCCTCGGCAATGTCGGCGGCATAGTTGCCATAGGCATCGGCCAGCGGGCCCGCCAGGCGGCTGCGAATGGTTTCGGCATTGGCGATGATCCGGCTGATCGGCTGGCGCAGTGCGGGCGCAAGATCACGTCCGAGGAACCCGGTCCAGGGCGGCAGTGGCGCATCGGCGCCGGCCATGGCAGGCTCTGCTCCACGCAGGGGATCGGCCGGCAGCGCCAGGATAGTTTCAGGCAAGAGCAGCAGATCGAACCCGCTGCCCACGCGCGGCAACAGGCGCACGCGCCAGCGCCGGGCCGACCCGGCGACATCGACGACCATGTCATCGAGCAGCCGCCAGTGCAGCCGCGCCGTCTCGATGCGCCCCTGGCCAAGCGACAGCGCCGGAGACAAAGCCCAATGGCGCCCAGTGGAGCCGGCCAGGTCTGCGGCCAGTTCGGCAAGATCGGCGGCAGCCAGATCGGCGGTGATTACCCGCTGCTGCTCATCAAGCAGGACATGCCCCTGCGCAAGATGATGCCACAGCGCAGACGCATCAAACGCGGGCAGGCCATCATCGGGCGCGGCCGCGCGGCGCCAATCGCGCAGCACCAGGGCAATGCCATCGTCGTCAGGCGTGGCCTGGGCATGAAACGCGATGGCGCAATCGCCATCCATCGCCACGATCGGCCGCGCCTGCGCCAAACCGGAAACCCGCACCTGGCGCACCAGCGCCAGCAGCGCCGGAACCGCCAGCATGCCCGGCATCGTACCACCGGCCGCGATCTGCAACCGGGCCAGGGCCTCATCAGCCGCAACCAGGGTGTCCGCAGCATCGCAGCGGGCGTGGATCGGATCGGCCGTGGCCAAAGTCAGCCGCCCAGCCTGGCATGCGCCAGGCGCTCGGCCGCATCCTGCGGCGACAGCGCGCCTACGGCCGCCGGCACCAGCGCTTCGG
>NZ_KE148340.1:0-1727 GCF_000410615.1 Novosphingobium sp. B-7
GTCAACGGCCATTTTTCCACATTCCATCCACAGTCACCAAAAACCCAGTATTCCCGGGACTTATTGGCATTACATTTTTGTGATCAACGCCTTTTCGGCGGTGTTCGCGCGACTCACTGCAGCGGTTTGCGTGACAGAATCAGGCCCTTTTGAGTCGCGATGCCAGCGCGCGGCCCGTTCCGATCAGCAGCGACGTGGCCGAACGCATGCGCGAAGGTGGGTGTTGCGCCAACCCGGCCGGGCACAGCGCCACCACGTCTGCCCGCGACAGCGTGCCCGAACGCACGCAGGCATCGCCCAGCCGCCACCACAGACGGGCGTATTCTGCCAGAATCAAAGCCAGATCGGCCGCATCGGGCCGCCGCGTCGCCATGAAATGCCCATGGACCACCGCGACCAGCCGGCCCACCTCGGCCAGGGTATCGCGGCAGGGCACCGGCACGCCGCCGGTGAAATGGTGCAAGACCAGATGCGCCGCCCGTGGCGCATCGGCCCCGAACAAGTCTGTATAAGGCTGGGCCAGAACGGCCGCCGCGCTCTGTTCCATCCGGGCGGTATAGCGCTGCGAGGCACCACCGGAATGGATGCGATAGGTTGCCAATGGCGTGTCGATCCGGGCAATCGCCCCGAACCGGGCGAGCCGGTGATAGAGATCGAAGTCTTCGGCATAGAGCCGATCGACCCGCTCAAACACGTCAAGCCGGCGGGCGGCTTCGGCCCGGAACATCACCGACGACCAGACCAGCGGATTGCCCAGTTGCAACCGCCAATCGATCAACGCCGGCGAGGTATGAAATGGTGCACGCGGCCCCGAGATCGCGCCAGCCTTGAGGATATCGACCGCAGAGGCCACGAGCACGACATGCGGGTTTGCCTCGAGAAACGCGTGCTGCACGGCAAACCGGGCCGGATGGCACAGGTCATCCTGATCCAGCCCGACGATGAAACGGCCACGCGCCGCCGCAAACGCCAGGTTGCGCGCCACTACCGGGCCGCCATTGCGCGGGGCCGCAATCACCCGCACGCGCGGATCCTCAACCTCGCGCAGGCGGGCCAGGGTATCATCGGTGGAACAATCGTCGACCACAACCAGTTCGAAATCGGGCAGGGTCTGGGCCAGGACACTGGCAATCGTGTCCCCGATCAGGGCGCCGCCGTTGTAGGCGGCCATCACCACGCTGATCAGGGGCGCATCTGTCATGCCACGGCCTGGCGGGGTGCGGCGCTGGTGGCCGGCAGGACCGCATCGACGATCACCTGCCCCACATCATTCTGCCACAGCCACAGCCCATTGGCGTTGCCCCGGAAACTCGGCTCTCCGCCCAAAGGGCCCCATGGCACGAAGCCGGCGGCAAGGCCGATGCCGTAGGCGCCGGGCACGATCTGCCCGGCGGCATCGCGCAGGCGGCAGTGACGATCGACCATCGGGCCAGGCTGCGGGCCATCGCAGGCGAGCATGATCGGCGCGCCTGCCGCATCGAACAAGGGCAAGGCACGCGGCCGATAGCCGGTTGCCCCGATCACCACGTCGGCTGCGTCAAGCGCCGCGCGCGCCGCGGCCGGATTGTGCTGGTCCAGCTGCAACAGCGTCAGGCGCGGTTCCGGCGCGCGTCCCCCCACGGCCAGCATGCGCAGCACAAGTTCGCGCGCTTCCAGCCGGAACCCGGCGAGGCGATAGACAAAGCCGCTGACCGGGCAGATGTCCGCCTCGGTAAAATCGGTGAAGC
>NZ_KE148340.1:1805-11569 GCF_000410615.1 Novosphingobium sp. B-7
CCGAGCGACAGCGCAGGATCGGCCTTGAGCAGCAGGACCGCCGCCGCCAGCGCGCTGGTCGATCCACCAACGATGGCAATGCGCGGGGCGCTGTGCGGATTGCTCCGCGCCGCAAGCCGCTGGCGCAGCGCATCCATTCCGCCCAGCCGCAGGAAGGCGTCGGACAGCACGAGGCGCTTCCCGGCAATGTCGCCCAGCGTGCCCCCGGCCAGTGGCGCCGCGTGCACCGCCTGCGGGCATTGATAGCCGCCGGTGGCCAGCACGATATGGCGCGAGAGCAGGTCACGCGTCTGCCCCGCACCATCCCGCACCGTCGTGCGCCAGCGGCCGTCGCTTTCGCGCTGGGCACGCAGCGCGGCATGCCCGGTCAGCACGCTGGCGCCATGGGCGAGAGCCACATCGCGCAACCGGTCTCCCGTCACTGCGAGCAGGTCTCCCGCCTCGACCAGCGGTGCGCCCAAGGCGCCGATGTGCCCGGCCATGGTCATGCCCACCGGATGATCGATCAGCGCGGCAAGCTCTGAATGGGCATTGTCCTTGACCGCGCTGAGAAAGGTTTCGGCCGTGCTGTCGGAGCGGATGGCATACTGACCCAGTTCGCCCCGCCCCAATGCCGGCCCCTGCTCCACCACGGCCAATCCTTCGGCCAGGACACCGAGCCGGTTCTGCTTGCTGGCGGCGGTCAGCATCGCTGTGCCGGCCGGGCCGCCACCGATCAGCACGGTTTCGAACATCGCGCATGGCGGCATCGTCTGCTTATCCCCCTTTGGCCGCCCGTCAGCGCCCGGTGTGACCGCCGCGATGGCGGCCACGAGCTGTTCGATCACCGTATCGACATCGGCAAGGCTCATCCCATCGGTGATCGGCAGGGACAGCACGCGCGCGGCAAGGTCATCGCTCACCGGCACAGGTTCGATCAGGGCATGGTCGCGAAACCACGGCTGCATGCCCAGGTGCGGGCTGAAATAGTGGCCGGCGCCCACGCCACGCTGGGCCAGGGCAGCGATCAGGGCTGGACGGTGTGCCGCCAGGTGCGCCGGCAGCAGCAATGACCAGAACTGGAACGCCTGCCGCCCCGCCGCCATCGGCGCCTGGGCGGCAAAGCCCGGCCCCAGCCGATCCAGGGCCGCGTGATAGGCATCGGCCAGCGCGGCACGATGGCTGCAGACGGCATCGAGTTCCGCCAGCTTGGCCATGGCGAGCACGCCGCCCACTTCCGACAGCTTGGCATTAAGGCCGGGCAGTTCCGCCGCGCGGGCAGCCCCGAAACCGAAGTTGCTCATCCGCCGCAGGGCCGCGATCAGGTCGGTATTGCCACTGTGGATCAGCCCGCCTTCACCCGTGGCAAAGGTCTTGGTGGCGTGCATCGAATAGACCACGGCAAATGGCGCGCCTGCGCCGAAATTTTGGCCCCCGGCATCGCAACTGCCGAGCGAGGCAGCCGCATCGATGACCACCGCCACGCCATAGCGCCGGGCCAGCCAGGCATAGCGATCAAGATCGAGGCTGCGCCCGAATGCCGCATAAGGCACGATCGCCGCCACGCGGGCGCCATGACGCACGAGCAGGCGCTCTTCCACCTGGGGATCAGAGGCCCAGGTCTGCGGATCGACATCGTGGATCAGCGGCGTCAGGCCGGCCCATTCCACCGCCTGGGCCGTGGCGGCAAAGGTAAAGGCCGGCACCAGTGCCAGAGCGCCAGGACGAAGACGCGGCCCGGCAGCATGCCGAAGGGCCAGGATCAGGCCCAGCGTGGCATTGCCGACGGCCAGGCAATCCCCCTTCCCGCCAAACAGCTGTGCCACCGCCGCGGCTTCGAACGCCCGCACCGCCGGCCCGCCATTACTGAAAATGCCACGCTGCTCGATCGCCGCAAGCTCGTCGGCCAGGGCGCTGAAGCGCGGGGGATTGGGGGCAATAAGTGGAATCGAGGGCATCGCAGGGCATCCCTGGCAGCAGGAAACACGCGCCTGTTTGCCTTGCCATCCCTAACATGCCGTTAGCAATGACTTTGATCGCCATGTCCAATGCCGAGACGGATTCATTGCGAAATACTAACGCGTCGCTGCGCCAACTTTGCCATCCGCGCTATTTTGGGGATTTGGTCGATGGCGAATGCAACCGCTGATCGGCTTCTACCAGCCGTGGCAGCACCGTCTTGGCCATCAGATCGTTGCCGGGTGTCGCCCGGTTACAAGCGCCTGCGGTGATCACGGTCACCCGCAACCGATACTTGGCTCCATTCACCACCGCGAACACCTCCCGGTCGGCAACGATCTCGACCAGCGCACCCCGCTGGTCTGCATAGACGCGGGCATGATCGGCGACGGGCGCCGGTTCGAGCTAGGCGGCGTGATTTGCCGGTGCAACAACCGGCACGCGCATGCTAAACGACCAGGGTGAGCCTGTTGAACTGCGAAATACTCGACCTGCGATCGCTGGTCGCTGTTGCCGAGTGCCGCAACTTCGTTCGCGCAGCGCACCAGCTCAATCTGTCGCAGCCCGCGCTCAGCCGCCGGGTGCAGAAGCTGGAAGCGCTGGTGGGAGAGGCGCTGTTCGAACGCAGCACCCGTAGCGTTCGCCTGACCCCGGCCGGCCAGCAGATCATGCCACTGGTCCGCCGCCTGCTCGACGAAATCGACACCTCGCTCCTTGGCAAGATGGCGCTGGGCGAGCGGCAGGACGGGCGGATCGTGCTGGCCAGCATACCCAGCGCAACGGTTCGTTTTCTGCCAAGCGTGCTCGAGCAATTCGGGCGGGATTATCGCAATGTGCGGGTAAGGGTGCTGGACCTTTCCGCGACGGAGTGCGCCGAGGCGGTTCGCACCGGCGCAGCGGAATTTGGCCTTGCGCTACCGGTCTCGAGCGACGCCGATCTGGTGTTCGAACCGCTTTACGACGATCACTATGGACTGGTCTGCCGCAAGGATGATCCGCTCGCAGCAATCGACAAGCCGCGCTGGGAAGACCTGGTGGGACTGCGGTTGGTGACGGTCCATACGGGAAGCGGAAACCGCACGACGTTGGACGCGGGCCTGGCACCGCTCAATCTCGATCTGCGGTGGTTCTACGAAGTTACCCGGCTCACCTCGGCCCTGGCGCTGGTCGATGCCGGGCTGGGCGCGTCCATCCTGCCACGGCTGGCGTGCGAAGGGCCAGAGGCGCGCGATCTCGTCTGGAAGCCGCTGCAGGGCGCGACAATCTTCCGCACCATCGGCGTTTTGCGTCGTCCTGCCGTCGCATTGTCTCCTGCCGCGCATCGGCTGCTCGGCCTGCTCTGCGACGCCTGGCGGGAGCGCGGTCGGAACGACACCATTCCCGATTGAAGGCAGCGTGGCGGCTGGGGGGCCAGCCGAAAGCGCATGATTTATGCACTTAACGCATAAAGAGCGCCGATCGTTGCATTTGATGAAGCGGCCATATTCTGACTTCCTGTTGCTGCCGTGAAGCTGCCGCCCCCTTTGTCAACGGTGGCGGCTTTAGCGGGTCGAGCAAGCAGTGAGAGGATATATGAACGCGCCAACTATCGCCCCTGCGCGTGCGCGCCAGACCCCGAACAAGCTGCGCCGCATGCTGGGAAGGTTGCTGCTGCCCATGGCGGCGCTGGCCGGATGCAGTGCCAACACGCCTGCCAGCACACCCGCACCACACGGGCCGCACACGGAACTGCGGGTGTTGACCTCGGGCGGCTTCACCTCCGCCTTCGCGCGCCTGTCGCGGCAGTACGAGCGGGAAACCGGCGTCCACATCGTCACCGCACACGGTCCCTCGATGGGCGAGACCCCGCAAGCGATCCCACACCGCCTGGAACGCCACGAACCTGCTGACGTCGTCATCCTGGCCAGGTCTGCGCTCGACACGCTGACTGCCGACGGTTCCATCATGCCTGGTACGCAAACGGATCTCGTGCTGTCCAAGATCGCCGTCGCGGTGAAGGCTGGCGCGCCCGCCCCCGACATCAGTACGACCACAGCAGTCCGCTCGGCGCTGCTCGCCGCCAGGTCCCTGGCATGGTCCGACAGTGCTTCGGGCGTCTATATCCAGACGACGATGCTCGACAAGCTGGGCATCGCCGATCAGGTCCGCCGCAAGGGCCGGATGATCCCGGCAACGCCCGTCGGCCAGATTGTCGCCAGTGGCGAGGCAGAGCTGGGCTTCCAGCAACTGAGCGAGTTGAAGCCGGTCAAGGGTATCCGCATCGTCGGCCTGCTGCCGGCCGACCTGCAAAAGGTCACGGCCTTTTCCGCCGGCGTCGTCGCCTATTCGCCCCATCCTGCCGACGCGAAGGCGCTCATTGCCTACCTCGCCTCTCCCAAGGCCCGTGCCATCATCCGCGAAAGCGGACTCGAGCCTGCACCGCAGAAGGTTCAGCCATGACCCCAGCTTCCGCCGCAAATCCGCCGCCAGCGACACCGGCAGCGCCACGGGCCAGCACGCGCTCGGCCTTCACGTCGATCTTCATCGTTTCCAGCGGCAACTTCCTGGAAATGTTCGACTTCATGGTGTTCGGCTATTACGCCACCTACATCGCCAAGGCGTTCTTCCCGACCGGCAGCGCATTTGCCTCGCTCATGCTGACGCTGATGACGTTTGGCGCGGGCTTCCTGATGCGTCCCGTCGGCGCGCTGGTCCTGGGCGCCTACATCGACAATCACGGCCGCCGCAAAGGTCTCTTGCTGACACTGGGCCTCATGGCATCGGGCACGCTGGCCATCGCCATCACGCCCACCTATGCGCAGATCGGCCTGGCCGCACCGATCATCATCCTGGTCGGTCGCCTGGTGCAGGGCCTCTCGGCCGGTGTCGAGGTGGGCGGCGTATCGGTCTATCTCAACGAGATTGCGCCACCGCACCGCCGGGGCTTCTTCTGCGCGTGGCAGTCGGCAAGCCAGCAAGCCGCCGTGGTCTTCGCGGCACTGATCGGCCTGCTCGCCTCAAACTCGCTCGATGCCGCAACGATGCAGGCGTGGGGCTGGCGTGTGCCGTTCGTCATCGGCTGCATCATGGTCCCGTTCCTGTTCGTCATCCGTCGTCACATGGAAGAGACCGAGGCGTTCCTCAACCGCAAGGAGCACCCACAGCTCAACCAGATCGTGGGCATCGTCGCTGCGAACTGGGGCCTGGTGCTCAAGGGCACGTTGATGGCGGTGATGACCACCGTGTTCTTCTACATGATCACGGCCTACACGCCGACCTTCGGCAGCAAGGAACTCGCGCTGTCCTCGGGTGAAAGCCTGTTCGTCACCGCGTGTGTCGGGCTTGCCAACTTCACGCTGCTGCCGGTCATGGGGGCGCTGTCCGACAAGGTTGGGCGCAAGCCGCTGCTGATCACGGCCACCGTGCTGGGCGGATTGCTGGCCTACCCGCTGATGAGCTGGCTGGTCGCAGCGCCAAGCTTTGGCAGACTGCTGGCGGTGGAACTGCTGCTGGCGGCCATCTATGCCACCTACAACGGCGCGTTCATCGTCTTCCTGACCGAGATCATTCCTGCGCACGTCCGCACCGTGGGCTTCAGCCTGGCCTACAGCCTGGCGACGGCGATCTTCGGTGGCTTTACCCCGGCTATCAGCACCGCGTTGATCGGCGCCACCGGTGACAAGGCAGTCCCGGGAGCATGGTGCGCCGCGGCCGCCCTGCTCTCGCTGCTCGCGCTTGTGATCGGCGGCAAGCACGCGGCCCGCGCCAAGGACTGACCCCTGCCCTTCTCTTCAACACAATGCGGGCCGTCTTCTGGAACATGACCCGCACGGTTCTCTCGTCAGGATAAGGGATTGAACGCAAACACGGATAGGGCGATCGAACGGTCCGCAGGGCTGTGGCAGCGCATCGCGGCCCGTCCTCGCACGTTCAGGAGCACGGCGCTGGTCGTCGCTTCGGCCATGTTCATGCAGCAACTGGACAGTACCGTGCTGACCGTGGCGCTGCCCACCATGGCCCGGGATCTGGGTGTGGCGGCGCCAACGCTGAGCCTTGCGCTGACCAGCTATCTGATCGCGCTGGCCCTGTTCATCCCGGCCAGCGGCACACTTGCCGATCGATTCGGATCGCGCATCGTGTTCTGCCTGTCCATTGCCATCTTCCTCGTTGGATCGGTGGCCTGCGCGCTGGCCTTCAACCTGCCATCGCTTGTCGCGGCACGGTTCCTGCAGGGCATCGGCGGGGCGATGATGGTGCCGGTCGGCAGGCTGGTGGTCTTGCGCAGCGTCGACAAGAGCGAGATCGTCCAGGCGCTGTCGTGGCTGGTCATGCCGGCCCTCGTTGGCCCGATTCTCGGGCCTCCGCTTGGCGGCATGATCGTAACCTGGTTCGATTGGCGCTGGATCTTCTACATCAATATCCCGATCGGCATTGCCGGTATCGTCTTTGCCATCATGCTGGTGCCCAACATCCACGGATTGCAGGCGCGGTTCGATTGGGCCGGCTTCTTCCTGTCCGGGGCGGCACTCGCTTGCATCCTGTTCGGGCTGGAACTCGCCAGCCGCAGCGGCACGGGGACCATGGCCCTCGCCCTGCTGGTTCTCGGCAGCCTGCTTGCCGCAGCCTACCTGCTCCATGCGCGCCACACCCAGAACCCGATCCTCGACCCTGCGCTGCTGCGCACCACCAACTTCCGTCTGTCGGTCATTGCAGGATCGCTGGCGCGCATCACCCAGGGCGCGCAGCCGTTCCTCCTGCCGCTGCTGTTCCAGCTTGGCTTCGGCTTTTCCGCGGCGCTGACCGGGACGCTGACCGTCTCGGTCGCCATCGGCGGGCTGGCGATGAAGACGCTGGCCCCGCGCATCCTGCGGCGCTGGGGCTTTCGTCGCAGCCTGATCGTGTCCGGATTGGCGGGGACGGCGGGCTATGCGTTGTGCGGCGCATTTCGACCGGAATGGCCCTTGCCGCTGATCGTCCTGATCTTGCTCGTCGCCGGGTTCTTCACCTCGTTCCAGTTCACCGCTTACAACGCCATCGCCTATGCCGATATCGACGAAGCACGCATGAGTTCGGCGACCAGCTTCTATGCCACGTTCCAGCAATTGAGCATGTCCCTCGGCATCTGCCTCGCCGCAGCGACGCTGGAACTGGCCCCGCGGATGGCCGGTCGCGGGGTGCTGACGCTCGGTGATTTTTCCCTGGCCTTCCTCCTGGTATCCGTCATCTCGGGCAGTGCCATCATCTGGAACCGCAGGTTTGCGGCAGAGGCAGGCCAGGCTCTCACCAAACCCGCAGCGGCTCCGTGACGCTTCCGGCAAGAAGTGCCCCGGCGCCCATGATCAGACGGCGCACGTCTCTTTCCCATCGATCATGCGGTCGACATTGCCGTGGCTTGGCGACGGAATCCTGCTAACCGCATCGCCATGTCAAACATGCACAGGCTTGCCGGTACCGTCGAGGTTGACGGGCTTCGCTACGATTGGGAACTGCGACGCGAGCCGCAATGGAGCGAGTTTGATGGCTGGCGGGGCATGGCCGTTGCCTTGCTCCAGCAAGATGCCCCGCGTGGCGCGATCCTCGAATTTCCCACTCCCAAGCGCCTGCTGAAAGGCTTGCCGCCCAGCCGGCTGCAAATCAGCGACGCCCTGGTGTCACGCGGCATTCGCGCCGCCCTGCTCGCCGGGTGGGAGCCGATGTCGCGCGGCAAGACCATGGTGTTCGTCGTCGATGCAGACGGCAACTAGGCCGTTACAAGCTTGGAGAGCATGATGAGCGTTTCGGCAAAACCCTGGCAAAGCGACGTGGTCTGCACGTGGTTGGAATGCCGCATCGACGCCGCACGGCTGGATCAGATCGCGGCAGACCGGCGGGGATATGAAGGCCAGGACGACTATGACAAGGCAGCCGCCGAGGAATGGGTCTGCCGCGCCGTGAAGGCAGCCGCGCGCCAGGGCGACCAAACCGCCTTCGCCGCCCGCCTCAAGCACTTGCTGGGGCAGGACGACTATCAGACCACGGGCATCTATGACGACCGGCGCTTTGAAAGATATGTCCGCGCCAACCTCAGGAAACTGGCCAAGATGGCCAAGACCAATATCGGGTTCGAGAACACCTTGCGCTATCAATGAGCAGCGCTGGCGCCGCAGCCCCCTGCCTCGCGCGCGCCCAACCACGCCCAATCGCGAGGTCTATCGCCGAGGTCGCCTGCGGCAGCTGAGACCGAAATCGGCACTGTATGGGATGAAACCCAGCTGCGATGGAGGCCCGAGCCGGAATCGAACCGGCGTAAACGGATTTGCAGTCCGGTGCGTCACCACTCCGCCATCGGGCCTCTCGTCGCGCGGCGCCGGGTGGGGCCGCTGGTGGGAGACGGGCGGTTAGCCGAGAGTGGCGCGCATCGCAACGGGATTCTTTGCACGACCGGGGATTATCCCCGGCCATGCACGCGCATCAGGATCAGGCGTCCTGTTCGCCCGACGGATCATCCGCAGGGTTGCTCGTGACGGCGCGGCCCTTGAAGCCCTGGGCGATCACGTACCATTCCGAGGAGTCCTTGCGGCTGGCCGGCGGCTTGGCGTGCTTCACCGTGGTGAAATTGCGCTTGAGGATGGTGAGCAGGTCGCCGTCGGTGCCGCCGGCAAAGACCTTGGCGACGAAGGCGCCGCCCGGGGCCAGGGTGTTGATGGCGAAATCCACTGCCGTTTCCACCAGGCCCATGGTGCGCAGGTGGTCGGTCTGCTTGTGGCCCACGGTGTTGGCGGCCATGTCCGACAGCACGAGATCGGGCGGGCCGTCGAGCGCGCCTTCCAGCGCAGCAGGGGCTTCATCGGCCATGAAGTCCATCTCGAAGATGGTCACGCCATCGATCGGCTCGGTTGGCAGCAGGTCGATCCCGACCACGCGCGCGGCCGGTGCCTTCTTGCGCACCACCTGGCTCCAGCCGCCCGGTGCAATGCCGAGGTCGACCACGCGCTGCCGCCCCTTGAGCAGGGCAAAGCGTTCGTCCAGCTCGATCAGCTTGAACGCGGCGCGGCTGCGCCAGCCTTCGGCGCGGGCCTGCTTGACGTAGGGATCGTTGATCTGGCGCGAGAGCCAGCGCGCCGAAGACGCCGTGCGCTTCTTGGCGGTTTTCAGGCGTTCGTGCGGATCCTTGCCGGAACGGCTCATGGGGTTGCTCCACTATTGAGTTGGCGCAGCGCCTCGCGGCTGCGCACGGCATCGCCGCCAGTGGCCATGAGGGAGCGCAGGATGCCTTCGCGGATGCCGCGATCGGCAATGCCCAGCCGATCGGCCGGCCAGATATCGAAAATGGTTTCCAGGATGGCGCAGCCCGCCACCACCAGGTCAGACCGCTCGCGCCCGATGCACGGCACGGCGATCCGCTCGGCCGGCGAGAGATGCGCCAGGCGCTGGCTGATGCCGCGCATCGCCGCGGTCGGCACGATCAGCCCATCGACCGCGCGCCGATCATATTGCGGCAGACCCAGGTGGAGGCTGGCCAGCGTGGTCACCGTACCGCTGGTGCCGAGCAGGCGAATCGCCCCTTCGGCCAAGGCGCGCGCGCGGGTGGGCGCGATGCGCTCGATGAACGGGGCAAAGCCTTCGGCGACGCGCGCGCGCATGTCGGCATAGGCGGCGGCGCGCGCGGCCGGGCTGTCGGCGATCGGCCCCACACCTTCGGTGAGCGAGACTACGCCCCACGGCACGCTTTGCCAATCGAGGATGCGCGGCACCGGATCGGCCGGATCGACCAGCACCATCTCGGTCGATCCGCCGCCGATGTCAAAGATCATGGCCGGCCCATCGCCATGTTCGAGCAGGATATGGCAGGCAAGCACGGCCCGCCC
>NZ_KE148340.1:11579-12126 GCF_000410615.1 Novosphingobium sp. B-7
CGCGCCTCTTCCTGCGCGGTGATGATGTTGAGGCGGATACCGGTTTCGCGGTGCACCCGTTCGATGAATTCGGCGCCGTTGCTGGCGCGGCGGCAGGCTTCGGTGGCGACCGAGCGGGCCAGGTGAACATTGCGCTTGCGCAGCTTTTCCGCGCAGACATGCAACGCGGCCAGCGCGCGGTCCATCGCCGCGTCGGACAGGCGGCCAGACTGGGCCAGTCCTTCGCCCAGGCGCACCACCCGGCTGAAGGCATCGATCACCACGAAATGCCCACCGGCCGGCCGTGCGATCAGCAGGCGGCAATTGTTGGTGCCAAGATCGATCGCGGCATAGGCCTGGCGATGAAACGGCACCGGCTTGTGCCAGGCGCGCGCGCCGCCCTGGCCCACGGCCTCGTCAGCGGCAAACAGCGCTTCGGGCAGCACCTCTCGCCCGGCGGTGACAGCCGATGGCGCCGCCACAGGATCTGGCTGTGCCATGCCGGATTGCGGCACTGCTGCAGCGCCGGGAGCGGGGGATGCGGCAAGGGGCGTGGCAACGGCGGCCG
>NZ_APCQ01000093.1:0-7752 GCF_000410615.1 Novosphingobium sp. B-7
CGCCGTCACGATCTTGGCCACCGCCAAGGGCTCGACCTCGTCGTCGCTCTGCACCAGGATCGCGCGGTCCGCGCCCATCGCCAGCGCCGTGCGCAGCGTATCGCTCGCCTTTGCCGGCCCCACCGACACCGCCACGATCTCGCTCACCACGCCCTTTTCCTTCAGGCGAATGGCTTCCTCGACCGCGATCTCGTCGAACGGGTTCATGCTCATCTTCACGTTCGCCAGCTCGACACCCGTGCCATCCGCCTTCACCCGCGGCTTCACGTTGTAGTCGATCACCCGCTTCACGCAGACCAGGGCTTTCATCGATACATCTCCTCGAACTCGCTCAGCATTCCACCACGTTGACCGCCACGACGTTCACCGCCAGGCCGCCTTGCGAGGTTTCCTTGTACTTGTCACGCATGTCTGCGCCGGTTTGGCGCATGGTTTCGATCACCTTGTCAAGACTCACCATGTGCTGGCCATCGCCCAGCATGGCGAGGCGCGAGGCGTCGATCGCCTTGACCGCGCCCATGGCGTTGCGCTCGATGCACGGGATCTGCACCAGACCGCCCACCGGATCGCAGGTCAGGCCAAGATTGTGCTCCATGCCGATTTCGGCGGCGTTTTCGATCTGGGCGTTGTTGCCACCCAGCGCCGCCGTGAG
Source organism: Novosphingobium sp. B-7 (assembly GCF_000410615.1). Lineage (NCBI taxonomy): Bacteria > Pseudomonadati > Pseudomonadota > Alphaproteobacteria > Sphingomonadales > Sphingomonadaceae > Novosphingobium > Novosphingobium sp. B-7. The sequence continues at coordinate 653 of NZ_APCQ01000093.1, forward strand.
GCCCGCCGCCGCCATCGAACAGGCCACGCCCACTTCGCCCTGGCAGCCCACTTCGGCACCGGAAATGGACGCGTTGCGCTTGTAGAGCGCGCCGATCGCCGCCGCCGTCAGCAGGAACGTGCGCCGCCCGGCGCGATCGCCGCGATAGCAGCGCTCGTAATAGCGTAGAACTGCCGGAATGATCCCGGCCGCGCCATTGGTGGGCGCGGTCACCACGCGGCCACCAGCGGCGTTTTCCTCATTCACCGCCATGGCCCACAGGTTGATCCAGTCGAGCACGGCCAGCGGCTCTGACAGCGACATCTGCTGACGATGCTGCAATTCCTGCGCCAGCGCGGCGGCGCGGCGGCGCACTTTCAGTCCACCAGGCAGGATACCGCCCTGCGCGCAGCCGCGATCGATGCAGGCGGCCATGGTATCGGCCAGCAGATCGAGCCCGGCGTCCACGTCCGACGGGCTGCGCCACGCCAGTTCGTTGGCCAGCATGATCTGGGCAAAGCTGAGGCCGGTGGCCTCGCCAATCTCGATCAGCTGCGCGGCGGAGGCAAAGGGATAGGGCAATTCCGGCACATCGAGCGCGGGCGCGTTGCGGATCACCTCGTCCTCGTCGAGCACGAAGCCGCCGCCCACCGAATAGAACAGCCGCCGCGTCAGCATCTCGCCAGCGTCGTCCCACGCTGCCAGGGCCATGGCATTGCTGTGATAGGGCTGCCGCTCGCGCTGGAGAAAGCGCATGTCCTGCGCCGGGGCAAACGCAACCTCGTGCTGCCCGAGCAGCGCGACGCGGCCCGATTGCTCCACCGCGGCAACGATGCCGGCCACCGCATCAGGATCGACCGTCGCCGGAACTTCGCCAGCCAGGCCCAGGATAATCGCCACGTCGGTGGCGTGGCCCTTGCCGGTCAACGCCAAAGACCCATAGAGATCGACCGATACCCGCGCCGTTCGCGCCAGCAGGCCCGCGGCCTCCAGCGCCTCGGTAAAGCGGCGCGCGGCCACCATCGGCCCGACGGTGTGGGAACTCGATGGCCCGATGCCGATCTTGAACAGGTCAAACGTGCTGACGGTCATGGCCGCTCCGGAATGCCAGACACGATCGCGGAGTGATTCCACCCTTCCAGGGCGCGCAACAAATCGCCACCGGAAAGACCGATCGTTGCTGTGTTGCGCAAGGGATGAACGTGAACCCGTTCTGCGTCAACCAGATCCGCGTCGATCACCACGCGAACCGCGCCATCGGCATCGTTGATCACCGCGAGCGGCGTCACCGCGCCGGGCGTCACGCCCAACAGACGCTCCATGTCTTCCGGCTTGCCAAAGCTGAACTTCTTGGCGCCGACCGCGCCAGCCAGCCCCTTGAGGTCCACCCGCTTGGCATGGTCGACCGTTACCAGCCAGAAACTGCCATCGGCGTTCTTGAGGAACAGGTTCTTGGTATGCGCCCCAGGCAGCGCGGCGTGGATCGCTTCGCTTTCCTCCACGGTGAACACTGCCTCGTGTTCCAGGCTGGACCATGCCACGCCCAGCGCGGCCAGATCGGCATAGAGCCGCGCCTCGCTCACTTGAATACCACGGTGCGGTGGCCATTGAGCATCACGCGGTGCTCGCAATGGGCCTTGACCGCGCGGGTCAGCACGCGGCTTTCGGTTTCCTGGCCCTGGGCGATCAGGTCATCGACGGTATCGGCATGGTCCACCATCGAGACATCCTGTGCGATGATCGGCCCTTCATCCAGATCGGGCGTAACGTAGTGGGCGGTGGCGCCCACCATCTTCACCCCGCGCTCATAGGCACGGTGATAGGGCATCGCGCCCTTGAACGCCGGCAGCGAGGAATGGTGGATGTTGATCACGCGGCCTTCCAGGGCGCGGCAGGTGGTGTCGGACAGCACCTGCATATACCGCGCCAGGATCACCAGATCGACGTTCTGCTGCGCGATCATGTCCAGCAGCTTTGCCTCCTGATCCACCTTGTTTTCCGGCGTGATCGGCAAGTGGTGGAAGGGGATGCCCTCGTGCTCCACCCGGCGCTGCCAGGTGGTATGGTTGGAAACCACGCTGGTCACTTCCATCGGCAGATAGCGCGTGGCGGTTCGATAGAGCAGGTCATTGAGGCAGTGGCCGCCCTTTGACACCATGACCAGCGCACGTACCTTGACCGACAGGTCGAACACCTTCCAATCGATGCCATAGGCACTGCCGACCGAAAGGAACGCGGCGTTGAAGCGGTCCACCGTCATACCTTCGGGCGCGGTGAAGGCCACGCGCATGAAGAAGCGGCCGGTGACGGCATCATCGAACTGCGCGCTTTCAACGATGTTGCAATCCTGCGCCGAGATCGACGTGGCGATCGCGGCCACCAGGCCTTTGCGATCCACACACGAAACAAGCAGGACGAAATCGGGTTTCAAAAGCGCCACGTCAGCTCCCTTTCGCTGGTTGCCTGCATCTGTAGGACGGCTTGCCCGCAACAGGAACGGGGCAGCGCAGACAATAAGCAGATATAATCTGGTAGTTCAGGCATCATGATGGCACAAGAGTGCAGCACGGGGGCGCGAGAGGGCGCGCACCCAAAGGATCATGCCCATGCGCCTGCCCGCCGAATTCGATCTGCACGGCTTGGAAGTGTTTGTCCTGACGGTGGAACTGGGCGGGATGACCGCCTGCGCCCAACAGTTGCGGATCACCCAGTCGGCAGTGTCGCAAACCATCACCCGGCTGGAACAGGGCATCGGCGCGCCACTGTTCGATCGCTCGCTGCGGCCACTGGGCCTGACGCCATCGGGCCGCGCCCTGCACGAGCGCGCGCGCAAGCTGCTGGCCAGCGCGCGCACTGCCTATGACGAGGTGCGCGAAGGCGCGCAGCAGCCGATTGACCAGTTGACCGTGGGCATGAGCGAGAGCCTCGCCAACCTGCTCACCGCGCCGCTGCTGCGCCGGCACGGCATGCGCGTGGGATCATGGCGGGTGCGATCGGGCATTTCGCTGCGCCAGCAGCAGGAATTCCTCGCGCGGCGCTGCGACATGCTGGTGACCGGCAGCAACACCCTGGAAAAACACCCGGGCATCGAACACCACGACGTGATCGATGATCCCTTCGTGATGATCTTTCCGGCCGACCATAGCGGCAGCATCGATCCGGCCGACGTGGCCGAACGCATGCCGTTCGTGCGCTATTCGCTCGATACCGGCATGGGCCAGCGCATCGAAAGCCAGCTGACCCGCATGAAGCTGCGCCTGCCCAATGTGATCGAGGTGGAGATCATCCACCAGCAATTGACCACGGTGGGCATGGGCATCGGCTGGAGCATAACCTCGCTGCTGTGCCTCGCGGCCCTGCCCCAGCTGATGCCGCAGCTGCGCGTCGAACCCCTGCCGCGCGGCCGCTTTGCCCGCCGCATCCAGGTGGTAGCACGCATGGGCGAGTTGGGCGACCTGCCCGGCCAGACGGCCGCCCTGGCGCGCGAGACCCTGCTGGATCAGGTGCTGCCGCCACTGATGACCAATCTGCCCTGGGCCGGGCCACTGCTGGGGTGATGCCGCCGGCAGCGGAATCGCCGCAAGCCCGAAAAGTGCGCTTTTCCGCCAATTTTTGCTGGAACTTTTACATTAACTAACGATTATGGTGCTGTCGCGAAGGTGCGCGTGGGGCACGCCTGACCGGGTGTTTTGGGGAACTCCGGCAGTAAACATGACTAACAACGAACTTTCACGGCAGGTTGCCGGCATCTCGCAACTCTCGCTGGCAGCTGCGCTCGACCAGAGTGTGGATTGCGTCAAGGTGATCGGGCTGGATGGCACGGTGGCTTACGTCAATCCGAACGGTTTGTGCGCGATGGAGATCGATGCGCCGTCCGACGTGCTGGGCAAGCAATGGGAAACGCTATGGCCCGAAGCGGGCCGGCCGCATATCGCCAGCGGCTTTGCCACGGCCCAGGCCGGCGGTGTATCGCGGTTTCGTGCCCATTGCCCCACGGCCAAGGGCAACAGCCGCTGGTGGGACGTGAGTGTTTCGGCGCTGCGCGACGATACCGGCAAGCTGATCAGCTATCTGGCCGTGTCGCGCGACGTGACTGATGCCGAACTCTCCCGCCAGGTGCTGGAAACCGCCACGCGCGAGTTGCACCATCGGCTCCGCAACACCTATACGATGATTTCCAGCCTGATCCGCGGCTTTGCCCGTGGCGACGCGCACAACGATGCCTTTGCCGGGCAGATGGCCGAACGCCTGATCGCGATGGGCCGCGCCCAGGCCCTGTTCACCAGCCTGGAAGTGCCGTGCAGCCTGGTCGAACTGATCGATGCGCTGGTCCTGCCCTTTGGCAGTGCGTTCTGCCCGGTGGCGACCGACCAAGTGCGCGACATGCCGATTGCGCGCGCCCTGGCTGACACGATCGCCCTGGTCGTGGGTGAACTCGCGGTCAATTCCTCGAAGCATGGCGCGATCGCGCATGGCGGCGCGATCACGCTGTCGAGCGAGGATCAGGACGGCGACATCGTGATCACCTGGCACGAGATTTCGAACCGCCCCGTGCAGGCAACCTCGCGCGATGGCGGCCAGGGGCTGAACCTCATCAACCGCATCGTGCGGCTGCGCGAGGGCGCGATCGATCTGGATTGGCAGCCCGATGGCCTGACCGCGCGCCTGCGCTTCAAGGGCGGTGCGGCGGCCTAATTTTCAGGCCAATTCTGCTTAGCCGCGTTCCGCCGCCTTGAGTGCGTGCCACAGCCACGGGGCAAAGCTGCGCCACACGAACACGCGGAACACGGTTGCGCTTTCGCGCCACACGATCACTTCCACCGTTTCGAAAACGGTGCGCGTGGCGCGGCCCACGGCAAACCGGTCGAGATCAAGCGGACATCCCGATGACAGGACGGTGGCCGACCCTGCCCCCTCCACCCGGATAACCACGCCGCGCGCGGAAATGTCCACCACGCTCACCGGTTGCCCGGCGCCATCGGGCAGCGCGGTGCCGGCAGGCAGATCGGCCAGCCATTCGTCTGGCCCGAGGCAGGCGATGCCATCCAGCGTCTCGCCAATGCGCGCCGGTACAGCGCGGCCGATCACGCCTGAAAGCGCCTGCGCCGTGCGGGCGCGCAGCGACCAGCGGCTGGCCGGCGCTTCCAGCGTCAGCGCCACGCCCGAGGCGGTAACTGCCTGGGCCTCCAGCGCCAGATCGGTGCCGGCCACGGCCAGGGCGGGGATCGCAAGGACATCAGACATCGAGGCGGCTCCCTTGCGGATCATAGAACACGGTGCTGGCGCTCACCCGCGCGCGGATCGTGCGGCCCGGCATCGGCACATGGATCACCTGGCCATCGCGCGCGCGGCCGTCGGCAATCACCGCCATGGCGATGGAGCGGCCCAGCGTGGCGCTGTGATAGGACGAGGTGACGTGGCCGAGCATGGTCATCGGCACCGGCTGATCGGGATCGGCGACGATCTGCGCGCCTTCTTCCAGCACTTCCTGCGGGTCTTCGGTCAGCAGGCCGACCAGTTGCTTGCGCCCCGGCGCGCTCATGTCGGGCCGGGCGAGCGAGCGCTTGCCGACGAAATCGGGCTTCTTGGTGCCTACTGCCCAGGCCATGCCGGCGTCATCCGGGGTTAGCGTGCCGTCGGTATCCTGCCCGACGATGACATAGCCCTTTTCGGCGCGGAGCACGTGCATCGTCTCGGTGCCATAGGGGGTGATGCCGTGGGCCTGGCCAGAGGCGTGGATCGCCTCCCACACCATGCGCCCATGCTCGGCCGGCACATTGACTTCATAGCCAAGCTCGCCGGTAAAGCTCACGCGGAACAGGCGCGTCGGCACGCCGCAGATACTGCCCTCGCGAATGGCCATATGCGGAAAGGCGCCGGGCGCCAGATCGATGCCTTCGACCAGCGGCGCGATCACGGCGCGGGCGAGCGGGCCCTGCACCGCGATCACCGCCCAATGCTCGGTCGTGCTGGTCAGCCAGACGTCGAGATCGCTCCATTCGGTCTGGAGATAGTCTTCCATCATCGCCAGCACGCGCGCCGCGCCGCCGGTGGTGGTGGTCAGGTGGAAACGATCGGGCGCCAGGCGTGCCGAAACGCCATCGTCGGTGATGAAGCCATCCTCGCGCAGCAGCAGCCCATAGCGGCAGCGGCCGGGTGCCAGCGCCTTCCACGGGTTGGTATACATGCGGTTGAGGAACTCGGCGGCATCGGGCCCGACCACCTCGATCTTGCCCAGGGTCGATGCATCGAACATGCCCACCTGCTGGCGCACCGCCACGCACTCGCGCGCGACGGCGGCGTGCATGTCTTCTCCGCCTTGGGGGAAATAGCGCGCACGGCGCCATTGCGCCACGTTCTCGAACACGGCCCCGCGCGCATCGGCCCAACCATCGATCACCGTCTTGCGGATCGGCTGGAACAGCGCATCCTTGTGATGCCCCATCAGCGCGCCGAACGTCTGCGGCGTATAGGGCGGGCGGAACGTGGTGAGGCCGATATCGGTCACCGGCTTGGACAGGCTGCCCGAGGCAATCTGCAAGCCGTTGAGGTTGCTGGTCTTGCCCTGGTCGGTGGCCATGCCGTTGGTAGTATAGCGCTTGATATGCTCGATCGAGCGCATGCCCTCGCGCACCGCCAGATCGATATCGCGCGCCTTCACGTCGTTCTGGAAATCGACGAAAGCCTTGGTCTGCCAGATCGGCTTGGGGCCAGGCAGCGTGCCCAGCGCCAAGCCCGCACCCATATCCCAAGCGCCTGCCCCGGCACCCACGGCGCGGCAGTTTTCCTGCGCCACGTCGGGCAGATAGGCGCCCCAGGCATCGTCCCAGCGCAAGCTGCCCTTGGCGTGGCTCCACAAATGCACGGTCGGCGTCCAGCCACCGGCCATCAGCAGCGCATCGACCGCCAGTTGCTGGCCCTGCCCGGTGCCACCGGCGGCAAAGGTAATGCCGCTAACCCCATGGCGGCCCGCTACCTGCGTGACGGCATGGCCAAGATGCACGGCAATCCCCGCGCCGCGCACGGCAGCAACCAGATCGGCCGCCACTTCGCCCCGCAAGTCGATCACCGCCACCACGTTGACGCCAGCCGCCTTGAGCGCCAGCGCATCGCGCCAGCCG
>NZ_APCQ01000042.1:0-9179 GCF_000410615.1 Novosphingobium sp. B-7
GCCACTGATCCCTGCCTTGCGGCAGGCAACGATCCCGGCGCATGACCTCATGCGCCGGGATTTTTTGTAGGCCGCAGGCTTTCGACCAGATGATCGACAAAGACCCTCACGCGCGCCGGCGTGGCCGTTCCGCCGACAAACACGGCGTGGATCTGCTCTTCATCGGCGGGGTTGAACGCTTCGAGCAGCGGGATCAGCCGCCCATCGGCGAGAGCCTGGGTCACGCTGAATGTCCCCACCCGCGCGATGCCGATGCCGGCCTGGGCCAAATCGCCCAGGGTTTCGCCATTGTTGGCCACGATCGTGCCGCGCACCTCCAGCGCGAAATCTTCTACCGTGCCATCGGCCCGCACGCGGCGGAACGGCCATACCGGTTCGGCCCGGCGGAAATTGAAGTTGAGGCAATTGTGGGCGTGCAGGTCTTCGGGCACCTGCGGCACGCCATGACGCGCGAGATAATCGGGCGAAGCGACAATGACCCGCCCATTGCTACCCAGCTTGCGCGCGGTAAGCGCACTATCGGCCAATGGGCCAAAGCGGATGGCCACGTCCGCCTCGCCAGCGGCGACGTCCACCAAGGTGTCGGTAAGGGCGATATCGACCAGCACATCAGGATAGCGGCGCACGAACGCGCCCAGCAGTGGCACGATGCACAGCCGCCCGTGCGATAGTGCCGCGCTCACGCGCAGGCGGCCGCGCGGCGTGCCGCGATCGGCGATCTGCTGTTCTGCCTCGTCAAGATCAGCCAGGATGCGCCGTGCCGCGCGCAGATAGGCTTGCCCCTCCGCCGTCATGGCCAAGGCGCGGGTCGATCGCAGCAACAGCCGTACGCCCAGCCGTGCCTCGATCCGGTCGATACCCCGGCTCACCGCCGAAGGGCTTAGGCCCAGCACGCGCCCTGCGCCGGAAAAGCTGCCGCAGTCATGCACGGCGGCAAACAGCGCCATTTCGCGGGCACGGTCCACGCCGGGTGCGGCTTCGCCGCCCACTGCCGGATTGGCTGGCATCTTTGCACCCATTGCAAAAATCCTTCGCGTTCAAACCCTCTAAACACGGGGATCAGTCTGCGCCATCTGTGCATTCATTGGCAAGGCGCTCGGGCGCCGCAAAACAGATCAGGATCATCGTATGAAATGGAATGCCGGGCTCATGGCCCTGGCCCTGGGTGCCTTTGGCATCGGGGTGACCGAATTTGCCCCCATGGGCCTGTTGCCCGCGATCGCCACGGGCCTGGGCGTCTCGATCCCGGCCGCTGGCCTGCTGATCAGCGCCTATGCCATGGGCGTGGTGGTGGGCGCGCCGATCATGACGCTGACCACTGGGCGCGTGTCGCGCCGCACGCTGCTGGTCGGGCTGGCCGGGATCTTTACCCTGGGCAACCTGATGGCCGCGCTGGCGAACAGCTATGACATGATGCTGCTGGCCCGGCTGGTAACCTCTTTCAACCACGGCGCCTTCTTCGGCGTGGGTTCGGTGGTGGCAGCCAGCCTGGTGCCGCCACAGCGTCAGGCCGGCGCTGTCGCCACGATGTTCATGGGGCTGACGATCGCCAATGTGGTGGGCGTGCCGCTCGCCACCTGGGCCGGGGAGAATGTGGGCTGGCACACGCCGTTCTGGGTCATCGCCGCGCTGGGCGTACTGATGATGGCCGCGCTGCGCTTTACCCTTCCGCCCTTGCCGGCAGAGGGCTACGCCAATCCCATGGCTGAACTGCGCGTGCTGATGCGCGGCAAGGTGCTTGGCGCCCTAGCACTGACGGTCGTCGGGTCGAGCGCCATGTTCACCGTGTTTACCTATATCAGCCCGATCCTGCGCGATGCGACGCATGCCTCGCTCGGGTTCATCACCGCCATGCTGGTCACCTATGGCGTGGGCTTGACGGTGGGGAACTGGCTTGGCGGCAAGTTTGCCGATCGCTCGGTCGATCGCACGCTGATCGTCACGCTGGCGAGCCTTACCGCCGTGTTGATCGCCTTTGCCGCGTTGATGTCCCATGCAGGCGCCGTGGCGGTCATCGTGTTCCTGTGGGGCGTGGCGAGCTTTGCCCTGGTGCCGCCGCTGCAAGTGCGGGTGATGAGTGCCGCTGCCGATGCGCCGCACCTTGCCTCATCGGTCAACATCGGTGCGTTCAACCTGGGAAATGCCCTGGGTGCCGCGCTGGGCGGCGGGGTGATCGCGCTGGGCTGGGGCTATCCGGTGATTGCGCTGGCCGGCGCGGCTACCTCGGCCATCGGACTGATCGCGATCGTGCTCACCAGCCGCAAGGGCCAGGCTGCTTAAACAGCAGTGCCCGCGTTGATCCGATCGATCAGCGCGGGCAGCTCAGCCAAGCGTGCGAGGGTGGCAAAGCGCTCTGCCCCGTCTGGCACCGGCGCCTGTTCGTGCGACCAGGCGCCGTCTTGCGGCACATAGGCCGCCCAGGCCCCGGCGCCGAGCGCCGGCAGGATATCCGACCGCAGCGAATCCCCGGCCATGATCGCCTCAGCCGGCGCCACGCCATGGCGGGTGAACAGGCCGGTAAAGGTCTGCACGGTCTTGTCGCTGACGATCTCCACGCCCGAAAAGCATTCGCCCAGGCCCGAAGCGGCCAGCTTGGTTTCCTGGTGCAGCAGGTCTCCCTTGGTCACCAGCACCAGTTCACCCCGCGCCTGCAAGGCCGGCAGGGTCTGCGCAATGCCATCGAGCAGTTCCACCGGATGCTGCAACAAGGTTCGCCCCACTGCCAAGAGGTCGGCGATCATCGCCGGGGTGAGCGCAGCACCGCACAGTTCTAGCGCGGTCTCGATCAGCGACAGCGTAAAACCCTTGGCGCCATAGCCATAGACCTTGAGATTGCGCGCCTCGCACGCTTCCAGTGCGCGGCGGGCAACGCCTGCTTCGGCAAAGGGTTCGAGCATGGCGGTAAAGGCGGCCTCGGCCCCGTTGAAGTGGCGCATGTTGTGCCACAGGGTATCATCGGCATCGAGGCAGATCAGGCGTATCGTCATGGCACCGCGATGGCACAAGTGCCCGCGCAGTGCCATGCCCGAGAGGCCTCAGGGCGCCAGAGTGCAGCGTCCGGCAACGCGCACCGGATTGCAGCGCGCCATGGTGCCGCCCGGCAGCGTCACCACAAAGCCAAGGCCCAGCGGATCGGGCGCACCGGGATAGTAATCGGTGCTGATCGCTTGGGCGCCACTGTCCTGCGCGGCGCGGGCCTTGGCCAGATCATGCGTGCGCGCCTCTTGCGTGTTGGCGTCGGTGCGGGTGCGCACGATCACGCCGGCCTTGACCAGTGCCTTGATCCGCGCGCCATCTATCAGCGGGTCTTGCACGATCTGGATCGCGCTTTCCGGCTGGCCATCGGGATACCAGCCAAACATCGCCCGCCCGCGCAGCGATGGATGCCCCACGCGATAGGCGTCAGACACCGCCGGCCGCACATCGAACAGGATGAAGATGCGCCCGCGGGCCGCCGCCAGGGTGGGCCAGCCACGGCGACGCACCGCATCGGCCAGCGTGCTGGCGTCGCCGCGCACCTCGTCAGGCGTGATCAGCCGCCGTCCTGGCAGGGCCTGGCGGATTTCCCCGTCCAACTGATCGAGCAGTGCGGCATTGTCGAGCGGCAGCGGCTGGGTGGCCAGGCGGCTGTCGGCACTGTCGGCCGCGTTGATCGTGATCATGATCGGCAAGTGGCGCGGATGGGCGCGTGACCAGCGATCGATCTCGCCCAGGCAGCTGACCAGCGTGGGACACACCGCATGATAATCGATATCGGGAATGTGCAGCACCTTGAAGCCCGGCCGCACCATCCCCGCCGGGTCAAACCCCTGCCCCTTGCCCTGCTGATCTGCCGGCAGTAGCGCTTCTCCGGCCGGGTGGGCATAGCGCCCGCCGGCCGGATCGGCGAAGATATCGATCTCCACCTGGCGCACCCCGGCATCGAGCTGCGCGGCAAGCGGCAGGTGATAGTAATCCAGCGTCTGCGCCAGCTTGGCATCGCGGGCACGCAGCTGGGCCATGATCGGCGCCGGAATCTGCGCCTTGAAGCTGTTGTGCGAACCGACGACCTGAATGTCGTTCATCCGCAGCGGCGCGCCCGCCGCCCCGGCCACCGCCGGCGCCAGCAGGGCCAAGGCCCCGCCGAGCGCCAGCCTGGCGCCTGTTGCAAAAGACCGCCGCATCAGAATTCCGCCCGCGCGCCGAACAGGATCGTGCGGCCGTAATCGTTGATTTCGCCAAAGCGGATGGTGCGGTCGTTGTAGGTATATTGGCGCGCCTTGGCGATGTTGATCGCTTCCAGGCTGAGCGTGACATTGTCCGTCACGCGCACCGCGATCGAGCCATCGAGCGAGCCGAACGCAGCGGTATAGACCGGCGCCTGGGTCGTGCTGCCGGTGCTGGACAGATAGCGATCGCGCCAGACATAGGACAGCCGCGTGGACAGCGGGCCCTTTTCATAGAAGCCCACCACGTTGAAGCTGTTCTTCGACAAGCCGATCAGCTCGTTGACGATCGAGCGCGAGCCGGCGGTGTAGTTCGCCTCGACCGAGGTGCGGGTGTACGAGGCCTGCAGCCCCAGCCCATCGAACGGCGCGGGCAGGAACGTGAACACCTGGTGATAGGCCGCTTCCAGGCCATAGACCTTGGCATTGCCGCCATTGACCTGGGTGCTCAACTGCACGGTGCCGCGGCCGGGAATGTCGATCGGCACGTTCTGCTGGGTGATGTAGTTATCCATCGCCTTGTAGAACACCGCCCCGGTCAGCGAGCCGGCCGGGTTGAAATACCATTCCAGCGAGCCATCGAACTGGGTGGCCAGGAACGGCACCAGCGCCGGGTTTCCGCCGCTAGCCGTGGGCGCGTCGGTCGATACGGTAATGCGCGGCGCGCTGTCGGTCACGTTCGGGCGGGTCAACACGCGGCTGGCGCTGAGGCGGCCGATCAGGCTGCGCGAAAATTCCGCGCGCAGGTTGAAGCTGGGCAGAACGTTGTTGAACGTCTTGGGGAAGCTGACCGGCGTGGTCGCGTTGCCGCTGCGCAGGTTGCCGCTCGCCACCTGGTCGGTGTGGACATAGCGCACGCCCAGATTGCCGGTGATCGCGACGCCGCCGATGGCAAAGGTGTAATCGGCCCGGGCGTAGACGCTGGCGATCTTTTCGGTGGTGTGGAACGAGGCAGCAAGGTCGGCAGCCGTCAACGCCGAATTGCGCACCGCCGGGGTGAAGAAGGCATTGAGATAGGCGCTGGTCACCGGCACCAGGAACTGGCGCGGGATATTGCCGCCCTGCCCCTGCAGGTAATCGTCGAACGGCAGCTGCTGATAGGCGCCGCTGCCCAGGCTGGTAAGCGGCGTGCCGGCGGCCGGGTTGACCAGGAAATCGCGGCGCGAATAGTCGCGCTTGCGGAACTGGTATTCGCCGCCGGCTGCCAGCTTGGAGATGAAACCGCCCAGATCGCGCGCCACGTCGGCACGGCCGTAGAAGTTCCAGTCCTTGCTGTTCTTGGGCGCGATGTTGAATTGATAGAGCTGGTAATTGGCCGGATTGGTGGGATCGACCGTGGTGGTGAAGGTGGGCACCGCCTTGTAGCCGCCCGTGGCGTCATATGTCAGCGGGGCAAAGAACATTGCGCGGCTGCGCACGGTGCCCACGTCATAGCTGGGGTGATAGCTGTGGGCATAGGACCAGTTGGCCAGGCCCACCACGTGCCAGCCATCACTGTCCCACGTCTGTCGCAGATTGGCGTTGAACAGGTCGTGGCGGTTGAGGCTATATTCGCGCGAGGCCATGAAGCGCACGTCGTTGATCGTGGCCTTGACCACCGTATCGCCATCCAGCACCACGCTGCCCGGCACCAGCACCGGCTTGTGGCCCGCGACGCTGCTGTCGTCGGGATAGATATCCAGGCCAAACTCGTCATAGGCCACGTCCAGCCGCGTCGCCATGAGGTTGAGGGTGGTCGTCGCCTCGGCACTGGGGCGCCATTGCAGCGAGAGCATGCCGGAAATGCGCTTGCGCTTTTCGGTTTCCACCGTGGGGCGCGTGCGGGTGGGGAGGTAATAGCCGCTGCCCAGGGTGGAGGCGAAGCGATCCTTGTACCAACCGAAGTTCAGGAAGCGGTCGTTGCGCACGTCCTTGGCCCAATACTGCGCCCCGGCCAGCACGCCGAACGTATCGTCCTTGTTCACCCAGCTGGTGATCAGCGTGGCATTGGGGCGCACGCGATCGGTTTTGCTGGTATAGGTACCGCGCAAGTTGAGCGTGGTCTTGGTGCCTACGTCGAACGGCTCAAACGTCTTGACGTTGATATTCCCGCCCAGCGCGCCTTCGGTCATGTCAGCGGTGGGCGTCTTGACCACGTCGATGCGCGAGGTGAACTCGGCCGGCAGCATTTCAAAGCGGAACTGCCGCCCCGCCGCGCCGCCGTTTTCGATCACTTCGTTGACGGCCACCGGGCTGCCGTTGAGCAGCGTGTTCTGGAACTGCGGCCCCAGCCCGCGCACGCTGACATACAGCCCCTCGCCACGCGGCCGGGTGATCGCCACGCCGGTCACCAGTTGCAGCGCCTCAGCCACGTTCTGGGTGGGGAACTTGCCGATATCGGTCGAGGCGATGGAATCGACCTGGAACGCAGCCGTGCGCTTCACCTGGGTGGCCGCATTCAAGCTGCGGGCATAGGTGCCGGTCACGACGATTTCCCCGGCATCGGCCGCCGCATCCGCTGCGGCTGCGACAGGTGCGGGTGCCGTGGCCGGCGCGGCTTGCGCCATGGCTGGCAAAGCCAGGGCGAGGTTCGCCACAAGCGATGCCGACGATACAAGTGCCAGTTTGGTGATGCGCATTATGATTGCCCCGAAGAACGTTTATCGTTTCGGGGGCGGCCCTAGGCGGCAATCATGACGCTTCGCGGTAAGACCCGTGACGGATTGATGAATATCGCAAATATGTGCAACATCGCGTCTTCTAGGCTGATCTGGCCGGGCCAAGCGCCAGCGTTTTTTGCGGATATCGCCGGATCGGCGCTATCGTCGCGAAATATTTTGCCGCAAGCGGAAGGAAATGGCGCCGGCCGGTCTCTAGGCCTGTGAAAGAGGGAAAACCCAAAGCCGATGGAGGATGGGACGGGACCGGATCTGCGAGCGCAACTCGAGCGTCGCCGCGCCTTGGCGCGATGGGTGGCGCAAGAGATCATGCCGCACGAACCGCGCCTGCGGGCATGGTTCGTGAAGCGGCGGATTGCGCCCGATGTAGTGGATGAACTCATGCAGGACGCCTATTGCCGCATCGCCATGCTCGATACTGTCGACCATATCGACTGCGGGCATGCCTATTTCTTTTCTATCTGCCGCAACCTGCTGGCCCGCCGGCTCAAGCGCCAGGTGATCGCCCCATTCGAGGCGATCAGCGAGATTGAAAGCTATCGCGACACCGGAATGCCCACGCCCGAGGAGCAGGTCGCCACGCGCATGGCGTTCGAGCGGGTGCGCAGCCTGTTGGCGCAATTGCCCGAACGCTGCCGCCGCATCGTCGAACTGCGCAAGTTCGAAGGCTGGTCGCAAAAGGAAATCGCCGCGCATATGGGGATGACCGAAAAGGCCGTCGAAAAGCAGGTGTGGGTGGGTGTGCGCGCCATCCGCGAAGGCTGGGACCGGCTTGAACGCGAGCCCGAAATGCTGCCCACCGGACGGAGGGCGTCATGACCACAACCAGCCCCCTTACCCCCGCCGATCGTGATGCCGCTGCCACTTGGGTGGCGCGCATGGACGATGCTGCCGCTTGGAGCACCGCCGACGAAGCCGCACTGCAAGCCTGGCTGGCAGGCGATCCGCTCCGCCATGGCCTCCTGCTGCAGGTACAGGCCGCATGGGAACTGCCCGGCGTGGTCACCCCGCCGGCCGCGCCCGAAGCGGTCGATAGCGCGCCAGGTGATGACGCGATCGAGCCTGCCAACGATCGCGGCGCCTGGGCACGGCGTGGCGTGCTGGGCGGCCTGGTGGCAGCGGGTATCGCCGGCGCGGCCGCCACGCGCCTGGTGCTTGCCAATGGCGCCCAATACGTCACCCGCCTGGGCGAGATCCGCCGCGTTCCGCTCGACGATGGCTCGGTCATGACGATCAATTCCGATACCGCGCTCAAGGTCAATCTGGGCCAGCACGCGCGCGAGGTGGAACTCGATCAGGGCGAAGCCTGGTTTGAGGTAGCCAAGGATGCCAAACGCCCGTTCGTCGTTGCCTCTGGCCCGGTGCGCGCCCAGGCGATCGGCACGGCCTTTTCGGTGCGCAAGCGCGAGGAAGGGGTGGAAATCCTGGTGACCGAGGGCGTGGTCGAAACCTGGTCTGCCGCCGATGCCACCCAGCGCCTGCGCGTGGTGGCGGGCGAGCGTGCCATGGTCAACGCCCGCGCCCTGGTGCATTACCAGGCGAGCGAAACCGCACCGGTCGACCGCGCGCTGGCCTGGCGCAACGGCATGATCGATCTCAACGGCACCACGCTGCGTGAGGCGGCTGACGAGTTCAACCGCTATAACCAGCGGCAGATCGTGATCGCCGATCCCGAAGTCGCGGCCGAGCAGTTCGACGGGCTGTTTCGCATCGGTGACCCAGACGGCTTTGCCCAGACACTCAAGGCGACGCTGGCCGTGAAGATCGATGTCAGCGATCCGCGCACCATCCGTATCGAACGCGCAGCCGAAACAGGATTCTAGAAATAAATTTTCACAATCGAAGAAGGATAATCGCCAGAGCATGTCTCTAGGCCAACACAGATCGAAATGATCTGATGCGTAATGAAATCCTGATGGGAGGGATATATGACAACGACCACACTGCGTGGCGTTCTTTTTGCGACGACTGGCATTGCCTGCATGGCAACCATGCCCGTTGCCGCACAGGCCAACACCGAACTTCGCCAATTCGCCATTCCGGCGCAATCGGCCGAAACCGCCATCGGTATCCTGGGCCATCAGGCCAATGTGCAGATCATTGCCTCGCGCAAGGTCACCCGCGCGGTGCGCACCAACGAAGTGCGCGGCCGCCTTACCGTGTCCGACGCGCTTGAGCGCATGTTCGCCGGCACCGGCCTCGCCGCCCGCCAGACCGGCCCCGCGACGTTTGCGGTAATCGCCCGCCCGCTGTCGAACCGCGCGCCGCTTGCCACGCAAACCGTTGCCCTGGCCAGCCAGGCCGCCGCGCCAGAACC
>NZ_APCQ01000056.1:0-1498 GCF_000410615.1 Novosphingobium sp. B-7
CGGCGCGGCGCGGGCGGCCTGGGCCGGCCGGCTGGGCGCGGTGCAGGTATCGGGTGGCACGCCCGATCAGCGCAAGATCATGGCCACCGCGCTCTACCACGCGGCGGCAGCGCCCAACCTGTTTTGCGATGTCGACGGGCGTTATCGCGCGATGGACAGCGCGGTGCGCACGCTGCCGGCCGGCGAGGCGAACTATAGCACCTATTCGCTGTGGGATACCTATCGCGCGCTGCATCCGCTGCTCAGCCTGGTCGATGCGCCGCGCAATGCCGCCTTTGCCCGCAACCTGGCGCGGATGACGCTGGAAAGCCCGTTCGGCCCGCCGGTGTGGCCGCTGCAGGGGATCGAGACGCATTGCATGATCGCCTGGCATTCGGTGGCGGTGATGGCCGATGCGCTGAACAAGGGCGCCAGCGGGCTCGACCTGGCCACGCTGTGGCCGGCGCTGCGTCAACTGGCGTTCGAGCGCGAGGACAGTGGCCTCGCGCCCTATCGCCGGCTGGGCTATATCCCGGCCGATACCGTGCGCGAAGCGGCCAGCAAGACGCTGGAATATGCCTATGACGATTGGGCCATGGCCGCGATCGCCGCTGCGGCCGGCGCGCATGAGGATGCCACGGCGCTGCGCGCGCGGTCGCGCAACTGGCGCAACCTGTTTGACAAGGACACCGGCTTTGTCCGCCCGCGCCTGGCCAATGGCGCCTGGGCCACGCCGTTCGATCCGCGCGCGCTGGGCCACGATACCAACCACTGGCGCGATTTTACCGAATGCAACGCTTGGCAGGCGACGTTCATGGCCCAGCACGATCCGCAAGGCCTGATCGACCTGATGGGCGGGGACGCCGCGTTCGAGGCCAAGCTGGATGCGCTGTTTGCCGCCGACAGCACGCTGCCGGCCGATGCGCCGCCCGATGTCTCCGGCCTGGTCGGGCAATATGCCCATGGTAACGAGCCGAGCCACCACGTGGCCTATCTCTATGCCTGGTCAGGTTCGCCATGGAAAACCCAGGCGCGGGTGCGCAGTCTTTTGACCAGCATGTATCGCGCCGCGCCCGATGGCCTGGCCGGCAACGAGGATTGCGGGCAGATGAGCGCGTGGTTCGTGTTGAGCGCGCTGGGGATCTATCCGGTCGATCCGGTCAGCGGGGTGTGGGTGTTCGGCTCGCCGCTGTTCAACCGGGCAGAACTGGCGGTGCCGGGCGGGCGCCTGGTGATCGAGGCGCCGGGCAACAGCGCGGCAGCGGTCTATGTGCGGCAGGTGCGCTGGAACGGCCAGGTGTGGAACCGCAGCTGGATCAGCCATGCCGAACTGGCGCGCGGCGGGCACCTGGTGTTCGAGATGGATACCCGGCCCAACCCCGCCTTTGGCCATGCGCCCGAAACACGCCCGCCGCGCAACGTGCTGGGCTGACGCCCCCGTCGATCAGACGCGGACGAACGCGCCGCTGCGCGCCGATGCCTGTGCGCCCTGGGCCAGCAGCAGCGCGCGCAGCCCGTC
>NZ_KE148341.1:0-15108 GCF_000410615.1 Novosphingobium sp. B-7
ATCGATCGGGATGGAGACGAACGTCGGGCCGCTGGGCGGTTCCATCGCCACGAGCCAGGCCCGCTCGATTGCCGCGGGCACATCTTGCGCGCGTGCCGGCTCGCACGCCCACTTTACGAACGGGCGCGGAAATTCGGCGGCGCGCTCGGCAAACAGGAACGGTTCATAGGGCAGGATCGCGCGCGCCTGTTGCCCTGCAGTCACCACCAGCGGAGTCTGGTTTTTCCACGCCGTAAACAGATTGCCCAGGCCATGGCCCACCCCGGCCGAACTGTGCAGGTTGACGAACGCCGCGCGGCCGGTGCCCTGGGCAAAGCCATCGGCCATGCCCAGCACGACGCTTTCCTGAAGCCCCATGACATAGCGGAAATCATCGGGAAAATCGCGAAATAGCGGCAGTTCGGTGGAGCCGGGATTGCCGAACAGCGTGGTCATGCCCAGCTCGCGCAACAGCGCGATTGTCACGTCGCGGACGGTCCGCATCCTGAAATCTCCCGATCTTTTGCCGCAGTCTCGCGCATTTGGCGATAAGTTCAATTGCAAATCCAGGAGAAAGTCATACCATCTGCGCATGGATTTTGATGAGCGCGAGTTGAAAGCCTTTCTCGCCGTGGCCGAATGCGGCAGCCTGGGGCGCGCGTCACGCCAGGCCAATCTGACCCAGCCCGCGCTCAGCCGCCTGATCCACCGCATGGAGGAACGGCTGCAACAGCCGCTGTTCGATCGCACCACGCGCGGCATGGTGCTGACCGATCCGGGCGTGCTGCTGCAACGCCATGCCCGCCACCTGCTGGCCGACATGCACACGCTGCGCGATGAACTGGCGGCGTTTCGCGGGCTGCGGCGCGGCGTGGTGCGCATTGGCGCGACCGCCGCCGTGATGCGCACCCTGGTGGCGACGCACGCCGGGCAGATGCTGGCCGACAACCCCGACCTGGCGTTCGAGGCGATCGAAGACGTCGACAGCGGCCTGGTGCGCGCGCTGGAGCAGCGGCAGATCGACCTAGCGATCACCTCTGGCCGGGTGGAGCAGGACGCCGCCGATGCGCAGTGCCTGGGCCGCTGCGACCATGCCGACATGTTTGCCGTGTTCTGCGCCGCCGACAACCCGATCGCCGACAGCCCCGATCTCGCCAGCGTCTTTGCCCATGGCTGGGTCATGCCCGAGGCGGGGCTGACCCCGCGCATCCGGTTCGAAACCCTGGCCGCGCAACTGGGGCACCAGGCCCGCGTCGTGGCGCGCACCAGTTCGGTCGAAACGATGATCGCCATTGCCGGGGCCAGCCAATTGCTGTGCTGGTTGCCGGTCCCGCTGCTCGAACCCTATGTCGCCAGCGGGCGCCTGCGCCAGCTCAGCGTGCCGGCGCTGGAAACCTGGCGGCAATTCTGGGTCTATCGCCGCAGGGCGGGCGTGCTGCCCGATGCCGCGCAGCGGTTCCTGCGTTATCTCCCCATCGTGCCGCTATGAGCCCTGCCCGACCGGCGGGTTGACACTGTCAAATCCCGATCCGGATACTCGTGCCTGTGCAGGCACACGTGCCTGTGTGCACACGTGGGAGAATTCCGGGATGCAGCGGATCGTGGTAATCGGTGCAGGCGCAATGGGCTGCCTGTTTGCGGCAAAGCTGGCCCTGGCCGGACATCGGGTGACCGTGGCCGACGTGGACCAGGCGCGGATGGACGCGATCGCCGCGCAAGGCATTGCCCTGTCACTGGACGATGGCGATTTTGCCGCACGGGTCGGCGCTTGCCCGATCGCTGCGGTGGACGGGCCGGTCGATCTGCTGGTCCTGTTCACCAAGGGCATGCACAGTGCCGCAGCAACCGCGTCTGCCGCGCATCTGGTCGATACCGGTTGCACCGTGCTGACCCTGCAAAACGGGCTGGGCAATACCGAGGCGATCGCGGCGGTCTTTCCGCGCGAGCGCATCGTCTGGGGCGTGACCGACTTTCCCGCAGACCTGCACGGTGCCAATGCGGTTTCTTCACATGGGCAAGGCCATGTCTGGCTGGCAGGACTGATCGCGGCCGCCGACGCGCGGGCACGCCACGTGGCGGATATCCTCGATCGCGCCGGCCTCAACGCCCGCTTCGCCCCAGAGGTAGAGGCAATGGTGTGGGACAAGGTGGCCTTCAACAGCGCGCTCAACGCGCTCTGCACGCTGGGGCAAGTGCCCGTCGGCCGCTTGGACAGCGCCCCGATCCGCCGCATCGTCGGCACGATCATGGACGAAATCGCCGCCATTGCCCGGGCGGAGGGCATCGCGTTCGATCGCACTCGAACCATGGCCAAGGTCGATTTTGCCCTCGCCAATCACACCGGGCACAAGCCCTCGATGCTCCAAGATCGGCTCGCCGGCCGGCGCACCGAGGTCGAGTCCATCAACGGCGCGGTGCTGGCCATTGCTGCCCGCCATGGCCTTGCCGCTCCCACACTTGAACTCGTCACCGATCTGGTACGCTTGGGCGAGCCGGCATGACCGCCATGGCCTGATCAGCCGCGCCGCCGCGATCGCGCGCGCGGGGTCAGCGCGTCGAGCGCGTCGGCATTGTCGCGCGCCCAGCCATACAGCGCCTCGACCGGTACGACGAAGCGCTGGCCCAGCGCGGTCAGCGCATAATCCACTTCAGGCGGTGCGACATCATCGCGCGTGGTGCGCGCCAGCAAGCCACTCGCCTCCATTTCCCTGACCGTCTGGGCAAACATCTTTTTGGAAATGCCCGGCAGGCTGCGCAGCAGCGCCGCGCTGCGGGCCCGCCCGTCATGCCGCGCATGCAGGGTGTGCAGCACCATGCTGGTCCACTTAGTGGCAAACAGTTCCAGGATCCGGCGCGGGGCACAATCCTCGCGCCATTCCTCTTCCGGGCTGCCCGGTATCACGGCGGCACTCCTTGCTTTGCCAACGATATCGCTGCCCTTCCAACGCCAGTGGTTACCATCTGGTGCCTTCTTGGCGCCGGGCGAGCGGCGCCCCAATTAGCGGTTTTTGCTCAACAAGGAACCATCGATGACCAAGACTGCCCTTGTTGCCGGGGCCACCGGCATCACCGGCCAGGCCATTGCCACGCTGCTTCATGCCCAAGGCTGGCGCGTGCTGGGCCTGGCGCGCAATCCGCTGCCGCTGCCCGGGGTGGAGCCGATCGCCGCAGACCTCACCGATGCCACTGCCACCGCCCCCGCACTTGCCGGGCATCGACCCGATGCCGTGTTCGTCACCACCTGGCTGCGCCGCGCCACGGAACAGGAAAACATCGCGGTCAACGCGGCCATGGTGCGCAACCTGCTGCGCGCGGTGGAGCCGGCTGGCAGCGTCGGGCATGTGGCACTGGTCACCGGCCTCAAGCACTATCTTGGTCCGTTCGAAGCCTATGGCCAGGGCAACCTGCCCGATACGCCGTTTCGCGAGGATCAAGCCCGCCTGCCGCTCGACAATTTCTATTATGCCCAGGAAGACGAACTCTTCGCCGCCGCGCAACGCAGCGGCTTTGCCTGGAGCGTGCACCGCCCCCACACCGTGATCGGCAAGGCCGTGGGCAACGCGATGAACATGGGCACCACCTTGGCGGTCTATGCCACGCTGTGCCGTGAACTGGGCCGTCCATTTCACTTCCCGGGATGCGCGGCGCAGTGGAATGGGCTTACCGACATGACCGACGCGCGGCAATTGGCGCAGCAACTGCTGTGGGCCACGACCACGCCCGCTGCGGCAAACCAGGCGTTCAACTGCGCCAATGGCGATATCTTCCGCTGGCGCTGGATGTGGCCACGCCTGGCGCAATGGTTTGGCGTGGAACCGGCCGGGTTTGACGGCAGCGTGCGGCCACTGGCCGATCAGATGGCGGGCGATGCTCCGGTGTGGCGCAGCATCGCCGCGCGCGAAGGCCTGGCAGAAGCAGACCTCACCCGGCTCGCCTCGCCCTGGCACACCGACGCAGACCTGGGCCGCCCGATCGAGGTGGTAACCGACATGGCGCGCTCTCGCAGCCTGGGATTTACCGGCTATCAGGCGACGGACACTGCCTTTTTCGATCTGTTCGCCCAGCTGCGCGCCGAACGCTTGATCCCCTGAAACGCCGCGTGCCGCGCCACCACCGTCATGGCGCGGCACGCTTCACCGGCACCGCGCCGGTATTCCACCCCAAAAGGCACCGATTTTGCCATTGCCGGGGTGTTGCCCGCTGTGATTTTGTCAGGCACGGTGCCGCAACAGACCGCATTGGCGGCTGCATGGGGTGGGATATCGGCCGTGGCCAATTTGCAGGAGAGCGCGTTACCCATCGCCGACACGCCCACGCTGTCGCGCGCGCGCGACCTGTTCGGGCGCGTGATCAATGGCCATGACCTGGGCGGATCGACCCCAGCCACCGTTGCCGACCGCATCGAGCAGTCGATCTGCCTGACGCCAAGCCCCGCCGTCGTGCTGACCGAAGGCAGTGTTGCCGCGACGTTTGGCGTTGGCCGCCGCGTGGCGCGGCAGACCAGCCGCATCCTGCAATTGCGCGGTGTGATGGAACCCCGGCGCGGCGGCAAGGGCAAGGGTGGGCTGCGCGTGTGCCTGCCCGGCCTCGACCAGACGCTGGACACCATCCGCAGTGACATCATTGCCAGCAATTCGCCGGCCGCGATGGAAGATGCGCGCCAATGGCTGCAGGCGGAAATTGCCGGGCACGATGATCCGCTGGGGCGCTTGGTGCGGGCCATGCTGCAAGACGCACCGGTACAGCAAACACGTGCGCCGTGCCAGACGCAGGCGTTGCTTCCAACCTGGTCCGAGCTTGAAGAGCCGGCCTCGCGCGGGCATCGCCTGGCGGCGAAACTGCGCCAGCAGATCGCTCTGCTGCCGCCCGGTGAAACGTTCCTGGGCTCGCTCGCCAGCATCGCGGAAGCCCATGACACCAGCCTGGAAGTGGCGGTGGAAGCCGTGCGCATCCTGGCCGATGCCCAGCACGTGGTGATGCGGCGCGGCCGCGGCGGTGGCGTGTTTGCCTGCGAACCGCAAGCTGGCCGGGCGCTGCATATGATCAACGCCTTTATCGCTGCCAACGCGGTCTCGCCTGATCGTTGCCGCGCCGTGCTCAACCGCGCCAATATCGGGATGATCGATCTGGCGCGGGCGCGACAGGATGCCCGCTATCTCGACCGCGTCGAGCGTTCGTTCCAGAAAATGCAGCAGGCGCCCAATGCCACGGTGCTGGGCCAGAACTGGTATGGCTTCATCCGCGATATTGCCGATATGTCGGGCAACGGCGTGCTGCACTTCATTGCCCGCGCCATGGCGGGATCGATCCTTATTCGGCGCACCCGCAGTGCCGACCTGCCCGAAGCCGCCGCCCGCGAACTGTTCGAGGCCAGCCGGCAGATCCATGCCCATCTGATTGGCGGCAGCCAGGATGCCCCCAACGAAGCGCAGTGGCGCTGCCAACTGGCCCTGCAGGATTACTGGTAAGGCTGGGACAATCAGCGCCCAAGGCGCGCAATATGTCGGGCGATTTGAAGATAGACTGCCTCTACCACCTCGCGCGTGCCGCCGCGCAGGTTATAGGCGTGGTCCTGATCGGGCACCTCAATATATTCCAGCAAGCGGCCGCGCGCGTTCAGGCGCTGGGCATAGGCGGCAGCCTCTGCCCGCAAGAGATCCAGCCCTGCGGCAATGACGATCGCCGGCGGCACCTTGTCGAGCAAATCATCGGGTGCGCCCACCAACGGCGAGGCGCGCATATCTGCACGTATCGATGGATCGGGCACATAGACCGCATTGAACAGCCGCGCGACACCCGGTGAAATGACCGGACGCGCCGCCCGGGCCTGCTTGTGTGCAGGCGGCGTGACGAGATCGAGCGGCGGGTAATGGAGGATCTGCGCGGCGATGGGCGGCCCGCCTGCCTGGGCAAGCAGCAGGCTGGCAGCAGCAGCCAAACCGCCACCGGCACTTTGCCCACCCACGGTCAGCCGATCGCCGTCCCACCCCTGCGCCCCCGCCTGCGCCGCCACCCAGCAGATCACCTCGCAGGCTTGCTCTACCGCTATCGGAAAGCGCCGCTGCGGCGCCAGCGCATAATCGACATTGATGACACAGACGCCGGCCCGCTCGGCCAGGAACGCGCAAAACGCATCATCCTGCTCGGGGTGGCCCATGACGTAGCCACCGCCATGGAAGTTGACGTGAACCGGCACCGGGCCCGCCGTGTTCTGCGGAGCGAACACCGTGGCCGCAGCACTGCCTTGCGTGGTTGGAATAGTGATGGTGCGGCAACGCCGAGGAACTTCGGGAAACGCCAGCGCACTTTCCGGCTGGGCCAGCCGTGGCGCCACCATCCGCTGCATTACCCGCGCGATCGTATCGGCAATCAACGGCATGGCAGGCGCTCCATCAGCGATGCAGCATCGGCCGGGTGGCCCCGACCGATGCTGCCAGGCAGCGATGCCACCATCAGAACTTGACGCCTAGACGCACGCCGAACTCGCGCGGCGCGGTGCGGAATTCGTTGAGGCCGGATTGCCCGGTCACGAAATATTCCTTGGTCAGGTTGGTGCCGTACAGCTCCACCTTGAAGTTGTCCCAGTTGAGCGCGACGCTGGCATTGACCAGATGGCGCGCGTTAATCAGGTCAAACTGCGGCAGATAGGTAACGTAGGCCCATTGCGACCCAATATAGGAATAGTTCACGCGGGGCACGATCGAGCGCCCCTCGCCCAGCGAATAGGTATAATCCAGGCCGGCGTTCCAGGTCCATTTCGGCGACAGCAGGTTCGGCCCGGCATCAGACGTGATGAACTGGTAGGGGAAGCAGTTGCTGGTTACCCCGGTGGCGCAGGCCGGCAACTGCGCGGTGGCGGCGCCCGGCTGCCACTTGTTGATCACCGTCACGCTGCTGAGCTGCGAATCCACATACGACACGCCGGCGTCGAGGCCGAAACCGGCCAGCTTGGCCTGAAGCTGCCCTTCAAAGCCCTTGATCGTGGCATTGGCGAGGTTGACCACGCCATTCTGACCAGATGCTGGACTGATCACGTCCATCTGGAAATTGTTGTACTTGTTATAGAATACGCCGATCTGCGTGCGCACATGCCGATCGAGGAAGCTCGATTTCCAGCCCGCTTCAAAGTCCCACACCGTTTCCGGGTTGAACATGCCACCAGGCGGATTGATCCCACCCGGCTTGTAGCCACGGGCGGCAAAGACATAGAGCATGTTGTCGGCATCGGGCTTGTAGTTAAGCGCGATCTTGCCGGTCATGCGGCCATCGGCCTCAGTGCCGGTCTGCGGAATCGTCAGGAAGGCCGAAGGCGGCGGCCCGCCAAGATAAACGCCGCCGGTGCCATCGACATGATAGTGCGAATAGCGCGCGCCAGCCTGGATTTCGAGCTTTTCGGTAACGCGATAGTTCACCTGGGCAAAGGCGCCCAGCGTGGTCTTGCTGTTCATCGGATTGACCACGATCGGGAACGGCGCGGTGCCGGTATAGTGCAGCAGCACGTCGATATCGTTATGCTGGTAATAGCCACCCAGGATAAAGTTCAGCGGCTTGGAATCAGGCGAAATGATGTTGAT
This sequence comes from Novosphingobium sp. B-7, assembly GCF_000410615.1. NCBI lineage: Bacteria > Pseudomonadati > Pseudomonadota > Alphaproteobacteria > Sphingomonadales > Sphingomonadaceae > Novosphingobium > Novosphingobium sp. B-7. Next base: position 7,554 of record NZ_KE148341.1, read on the forward strand.
TTCCTGGGAATATTCCTTTTCCCGCACATATTGATCTTCATACTGCGCGCCAAACGGCCCAGCGACCTGCGCCAGATTGGTGCCATCCAGATCATAGACGTTCCAGACGCGCTTGTTCTGATATCCGCTCACCGACCGCACAACGAGGCCGCCAGGGGTCTGGTACTTCAATTCCAGCGCCGTGGTAAACGCGCGCTCGAAATTCGCGGTCTTGGTGTCGTAGTTCAGCTCGTAGGGCGTCGCCTGGCGGCCGGCGGCAAACTGCGTTCCGGCAATCGGCTGATAGGCATAGCCGCCCGTGCTCTTCTGCGCCAGTTCGCCCTTCCAATAGGCGGTAAAGCCGCCGGACTGGTAGAGCGCAGACAGCCGCTCATCGTGTTCCTTCAGGCTGTCGGGCTGGTTCTTGTAGGGGCCAAGATCGGTGTAATAGGAATCGCGCCAATGCTGGTTGGTGGCAAAGCGCAAGGCCAGGTTGTCACCCACCGGCACATTGATCGCGCCGTTGAGGCGGACATTGTTGTAGCTGCCATATTCGGCTGTCACGTCACCACCCAGATCGCCCAGCTTGGGGCGCTTGGAATTGATGAAGATCGCCCCGCCGGTGGAGTTGGAGCCGACCAGCGTACCCTGGGGCCCGCGTAGCACTTCGATGCTCTGGATATCGTAGAGATCAAAGCTCTGCGCGATCGGCGGCTGGAACAGCCCGTCGACATAAGTGGCGACGCCATTGGCGACTTGCGGCGATCCGCTCGACAGGCCGATGCCGCGAATATTGATGGATTCGGTGAGGCCTGCCTTGGTGATGGTCAGGCCGGGCGCCACGTTCTGCAGATCGCGCTGCACCAGCACGGCTTTCTGCGTGAGCTGGTCTCCACCCACCGCGGTGAGCGCGATGGCAACCTTTTGCGAACTTTCCGAGCGGCGCTGCGCGGTAACGACGATCTCGCCCGGTGCCGGGCTGGCCTGCGCGGGCGCCGGAGCCGCCTCGGTGGCGGCCTGCGCGAAAGCGTTGGTCCCCACCAACGCCAGCGCCATCGCGCCCAGCGAGGCTGCGGCATGCGCGCGGAAATTACCGTGAATCTGAAGCATGGTGCTCCCCTCTCCCTTTTTCGGCCCTGCTTGACGCGGCCAAACGTTGCGGGCCCGTGTCTGCCCGGCCACGCGGGATTTAAATAGCGGCCCATTTTGGAAAGCTGCGCCCGCGCCCTTGGCGGGTCGCCATCGGTGCCATCAGCGCGACCGACCAACCCCATAGATTTATAACTTCACGTTATAAGACGATAGACCAATTGTATTTCACTTGATCGTGGCCGTCCGCCATTGCGCCTTCACAAGAAAACACCGCCATGGTGGGGAGAGCAACGATGGCACGCCGCGTTTTGCGGCGGCATCCCTGGCTGCGCCTCCCCGGCGATGGTGATCAGGAGGTGCACATGAAGGGCTATCACGGGATAAAGCACAATCTGCTCGTCGGCACGGCGTTCGCCATGGGCGTGATGGGCTGGCACGGCGCGGCAGCCGCGCAGGCCACGCCAGCGCAGACAACGCCGCCTGCCGATCAAGCCGCGCCGGAAGCCAAGCCGCAGGAAATCGTGGTGACCGGCTCCTACCTCGGCAATATCCGCCAGGAGAACCGCGCCTCGCCCATTCTCGCTGTCGATAACGCCGCGATCGCGCGCACTGGTTCGTCCTCGATCGGTGATCTCACCCGCTTCATCCCGCAGAACGTGGGCAGCACCGGCGGCTTGCAGGATCTGTCAAAGGGCGGTGCGGATACGCGCGATACCCGTTCGGCCAACCTGCGCGGCCTGGGCGCCGGCTCCACGCTGGTGCTGCTCAACGGCCGCCGCGTGACCCCGCAGGCCGGTGACGATTATGTCAACCTCAACAGCCTGACGCCCGATATCGCCATCCAGCGCGTCGAGGTTCTGCTCGATGGTGCATCGTCCACTTATGGTGCCGATGCCGTGGCGGGCGTGTTCAACGTGTTGACCGACACCAAGTTCAACGGGTTCAAGACCAGCGCCCAGTTCACCAGCATCGCCGATTCCCCGGCGTGGAACGTCCAGGCGATGATGGGCGTGGGCAACGATCGCTTCCACACCGTACTTTCGGCGTCCTATCGGTTTCAGGACAATCTCCAGAATTCCGATCGCGCCGTCACCAATTTCTTCAATCCCACCGCGGCCGGCTATCCGGGCAGCTATCTGCTGACCGGCCGGCCGCTCACCGCCACCGGCGGCCACGTGGTGATCAACGGCAACGATTACACCGCGCTCTATGATGCCAACAAGTCGGCCACGGGCACGCTCAAGGTGGTCGATCCCAATTGCGGGGCCGACGGCACCAACAGCGTCTATTCCCCCACTGGCGGCGCGGCCTTTGGCCTGGGCAACTGCCTCTACAATTTCCAGCCGAAGAACCCGATCCGCCCGCTTGCGCGCAGCGTCAATATCCACAACGACACCACGTTCGAAATCAACGACGCCAATACGCTGTTTGCTGAACTCAGCTATTACCACCAGGATTCCGAACGGTTCGGCGTGCCGTCTTATGCCCAGAACGCAGGCAACGCCACGATGCCGGCGTCCAACCCCTACAATCCCTTTGGCGTCGATGTGCTGTTCTATGGCCGCGCGATCGGGGCGCAGGGCTTTCCGGGCGGATACGAATATCGCGTGATGCGCGATACGGTGAACCAGCAGCACTACGTGCTCGGCGCGCGCGGCAATCTGGTCGGGCGGTGGAAGTACCTGGCGACGGCCACCTATTCCGCCTCGCAAACGATCGCCCGCGATCGCGATACCGATATGAACATGTTCCAGGCCGCGCTGCGCGGCTATGGCAGGCCGAACTGCAACACCAACTTCCTGGGTGGCGGCAGCGGCGCTGTGCCCGGCAAGGGCAGCTGCCTCTATTACAGCCCGTTCCAGGCCAACCTGTCGCAGATGGATCCGTCGCTGATCTACAATCTGCAAAGCGATGTCTTCACCGATTTCAAGCGTGAATACTATATCGCCGAAGCGGTGGTGAATGGCCCCCTGGCCAGCATTGCCGGGCACGAAATCAACGTGGCTCTTGGCGCGCAGTATCGCCGCGAGAAATCGATCACCAACTATTCCGACCTGCTGCTGTCGGGCTATGGCGGCTTCCTCGGCAAGCACCTCAACACCGCGTTCTCGCGCGAGGTGAAGAGCGTGTTCGCCGAAGCCAATTACCAGCCGATCGACAGCCTGACGCTTAATATGGCTGGCCGCTATGAAGATGCCGGTGGTTACAGCAAGGCCGTGCCCAAGGTGGCGGCCAACTGGCACCCGGTCGACTGGTTCTCGCTGCGCGGTTCCTACAGCAAGGCGTTCCAGGCGCCCTCGCTGGCCAACGGTTCCGCCTCGCTGATCGGCACCAACGTGGTCAACGTCACCGATCCGGTCGATGGCACCACCTCGTTCCGCACGATCCAGACCTACGGCAATCCCAACCTCAAGCCGCAGTCGTCCACGGTCTATAACCTGGGCGCCACCTTCGTGCCGACGCGCGGCGCGCGGTTCTCGATCGATTACTGGAAGTATCAGTTCAACAACCAGATTTCGACGCAGAACCCGCAGCAGGTGGTCAACACCGCGCCCAACGGCGCCGCGGTGCTGCGCGACCCGCTGACTGGCACGCTGCAATCGGTGGTCGTCACCAGCTTCAATGCGCCCAGCGGCACCAAGACATCGGGCATCGACATTCAGGGCCAGTATGCGTTTGACGCTGGCCAACTGCATCTCACCTTGCGCGACACGCTGACCTATCTGCTGGCCTACGATGTCGACACCGGCATTCTGCGCCGCGATGCCAATGGCAACATCACCGGCTCGGTGGTCTATGATGGCGTGGGCTATCGCAACGCGTTCGTGCAGTCGCCCACCTCGTCCTCGGCCGCGCCGCGCTGGCGCAGCGTGGCTGGCATCGATGCCGGCTATGGCCCGCACACGCTGTCTTTGACCTGGCGCTATACCGCCGGCGTCAAGGATGATTACGGGCAAAGCCTCAACACCGCGGGCACCGGCGCCGTCGTTCCCGCTGTCAGCACCAAGGTCAGCGCGTTTTCGGTGTTCGATGCGCAATACAGCCTGAACTTTGGCCACGACGATCGCTATGCGCTGACGCTGGGGATGATCAACATCTTCAACACCGCGCCCGGCTTTGCCAAGTACAACGGCTATCTGCCCTCGATCGCCGATCCGTTCGGGCGACAGGTCTACGCCCGCATCGCGGCGCGCTTCTGATCGTGGGTGGCGGGTTTCCACACGCGGCGCCAGTAGTGGCAGGGGCCAAGCGCACCTGCCGGCTGGACGCCGGGCGTGGCGCCCGCCACCATGCGCCTGCTGCCAGGATCAATCGGCGGCTCCCTCTGGCGCACAGGTTCCGCATGGCCCGCACTCCCAGTCTTTCCACCCTGCGCCAGTTTCGCATACTGGCCCAGACGGCGAACTTCAGCCGCGCGGCCGAACTTGCCCATGTCTCGCAGCCGGCGCTCTCGCGCACCATCCGCCTGCTGGAAGAAGACCTTGGCGCCCGCCTGTTTGACCGCAACCGCCGCCACGTGTCGCTGACGCAGGCCGGCGAAGACCTGCTCCGCCTGACACAGCGCCTGATCGCCGATTTCGACGATGCCTTTGATCTCCTGGGCCAGACGCTGTCGGGCCAGCGTGGCCGCATTGCCCTGGGCGTGCTGCCGTCTTACGCCGTGGGCGATCTGCCCGCCGTGCTCAGCCGCTTTCGCGAGGCTTGGCCGGGCGTCGATGTGACCGTGCGCGAAGGACTGGCGGGGACCATCTATCAACAGCTGCGCGAGCGGCTGATCGATCTGGCGGTGATGACCCCACCCGATGACGCGGCCGAGGATTTCACCTTTCTGCCCTTGTTCACCGACCCTTGCGCCCTGGTCTGCCGCGCCGGGCATGCACCGGCCGATGCCGGCTGGCACAGCTTTGCCGATGCCCCGTTCATCGCGATGGCCCCCACCAGCAGCGTGCGCCAGATCACCGATGCCGCGTTTGCCCGCGCCGGGCTGGCGCCGCGGCCACTGTATGAATGCACGCAGCCCGCCACGCTGGGCGCCTTTATCGCCGCAGGGCTGGGCATCAGCGCGCTTCCGCTGTCCTGCCGCCCGATGGTCGGCGCGCACGATCTGGAATGGCACCTGCTGGGTGACAGCGGCGCCGATCGCGTGATCGGCATTGCCCATCTTTCTGCGCGCAGCCCCTCGCCCGCGGCCCAGAACATGCTGCGCGTGCTCTCGGCCAAGGGGGCGTGCTGATGCTGGCCGCTGCTGCTTTGCCGCCAGCCGCCCTCGCACTGGGCGCCCTGGCCATCATCGGTGTCATGCTGGCCGTCATCCTGACGAACCGGCTATCCCCGCTTGCCGCGATGATCCTGGTGCCGGTGATCGGCGCGGCAGCGCTGGGCCTGGGCGCCGGCGTGCCGGGCTGGATTCTGGCCGGCGTCACCAAGATTGCCCCGGTTGCCGGCATGTTCGTCTTTGCCATCCTGTTTTTCGGGGTGGTCAGCGATGCTGGCCTGCTGGCGCCGCTGGTTGGCGGCGTACTGCGCCTGGTGGGGCGCAAACCGTCGCGGATCACGATGGGCACGGCCTTGCTGGCGTTGCTGATCCATCTCGATGGTTCTGGCGCGGTCTGCTTCCTGATCACCGTGCCGGCGATGCTGCCGCTTTACGATCAACTGGGCATGGACCGCCGCGTGCTGGCCTGCTGCGCCTCGCTTGCCGCCGGGGTCAATTTCCTGCCGTGGACCGGCCCCACACTGCGCGCCAGCGCGGCGCTGCACATTCCCACGGTGCAGATCTTCACGCCGATGCTGCCGGTGCAACTGGTTGGCCTGGTGTTCGTGTTCGGCGCAGCGTGGTGGATGGGCCGGCGGGAAGAACGCCGCCTCGCTGCTATGCCCTTGGTAAAAACCGAGCCGGAAGATGCCGTGGGAACAGCCAGCTCCGGCCCCGATCCGCTGCATCGCCCGCGCCTGTTCTTGCTCAACCTGGCCATCACGTTGGCGGTCATCGGCCTGATGGTCAGCGGCGTGGCCGAACCGGCCGTGATCTTCATGGTCGCCTTTGCCCTGGTGTTGACGATCAACTATCCCAATGCCGAGGAACAGCGCGCCCGGATCGAGGCCCATGCCCGCCCGGCGATGATGATGGCCGGCGTGCTGTTTGCCGCTGGCGCGTTTACCGGCATCATGAACGGCGCGGGGCTGATCCACGCCCTGGCGCAATCCAGCGTGGCCCTGGTGCCGCCCGGCATGGGCCGCAGCCTGCCGCTGCTGGTGGCGGTCACCAGCATGCCGCTCAGCGTCGTATTCGATCCTGACAGCTTCTACTTCGGGGTTCTGCCGGTGGTGGCGCAAGTCGCCAGCCATTTTGGCGTGCCGCCCGTGCAGGTGGCGCAGGCGGCGCTGCTGGGCATGCATACCGTCGGCTTTCCGATCAGCCCATTGACCCCCGCAACATTCCTGGTCGCAGGCCTGAGCCGCATCGACCTAGGCGCGCATCAGCGTTTTGCCTTTCCCTGGCTGCTGGGCGCCACCCTGGTGATGACACTGGCAGCGCTGGCCATCGGCCTGATCGGCCTATGAGTGAGACATGCATGAAAACCATACGCATCGGTGCCGGTGCCGGCTTTGCCGGGGATCGGATCGAGCCGGCCGTTGAACTGGTCGAACAAGGCGAACTCGATTTCCTGTGCTTTGAATGCCTGGCCGAGCGCACTATCGCGCTGGCGCAACTGGCGCGCCAGCGTGATCCGGCCGCCGGCTATGATCCCCGGCTGGAGCGGCGCATGCGCGCCGTGCTGGGCCCGGCCATGGCGCGCGGTGTGCGCATCGTGTCCAACATGGGCGCGGCCAACCCGCTCGCCGCCATGGAAGCCGCGCTCGCCGTTGCGCGTGAGCAGGGCCTGACCGGCATCCGCATGGCGGCGGTGCTGGGTGACGATGTGCTCGCCAGCATCGCGGGCGAAGACCTCCCCCTGCTGGACCGCGCGGGATCGCTGTTGGATCTCAAGCCGATTTCGGCCAACGCCTATCTCGGCGCGTTTCCCATTGCCCAGGCGCTGGCCGAAGGGGCGCAGGTGATCTTCACCGGGCGGGTGTGCGACCCGGCGTTGTTTCTCGGGCCGATGATCCATGCGTTCGGCTGGGCCGAAGACGATTGGACGCGGCTGGCGCGCGGCACTGCCATCGGCCATCTGCTGGAATGCGCTGGCCAGCTGACCGGCGGCTATTTCGCCGATCCCGGCTACAACGATGTGCCGGGCCTGGCCCGCCTGGGCTTTCCCCTGGCCGAAGTGAACGAAGATGGCACGGCCATGCTTACCAAGGTGGCCGGCACGGGCGGGCGCCTCTCGCTCGCCAATGCGCGCGAACAGGCGATGTACGAAATCCTTGATCCGGCCCGCTATCTTCAGGCCGATGTGGTGGCAGACTTCACCACGCTGAACCTGGCCGAGGCAGGCCCGGATCGCATTGCCGTATCGGGCGCGACCGGCCACCCCCG
>NZ_KE148341.1:15118-27465 GCF_000410615.1 Novosphingobium sp. B-7
GGCCCCCCCCGCCCCGAAAGCCTCAAGGTATCGGTCGGTTATCGTGACGGCTTCATTGGCGAAGGGCAGATCAGCTACGCCGGGCCCGGCGCCGTGGCGCGCGGCCAGCTGGCGCTCGATATCGTGGCCGAGCGGGTGGCGATGCAGCGCCTGGCGGTGGATGATATCCGCTATGACCTGATCGGCGTGAATGCCGTCAATGCCACCGGCCGCGCGCCCGAACCGGCCGAAGTGCGCGCGCGCGTTGCCGCCCGCTGCGCCGATCGCGCCACGGCCGCCGAAATTGGTGCGGAGGTCGAGGCGCTCTATCTCAATGGCCCGTCGGGTGGTGGGGGCGTGACCACCACCCTGCGCGAAGTGGTCGCGGTTGCCTCCGTCCTCGTTCCGCGCGGCGCGGTTGCGCCCTCCATCGTTCATGGAGTGAGTTGATGCGACTTCGTGATCTGGCCCACGCCCGCACGGGCGACAAGGGTGATACCTCGCAGATCTGCGTGTTTGCCCGCGGCCCGGCGCAGTTCAGCCAGTTGGAGCGCGCGCTGACGACTGAGCGGGTGGCCGCCCATCTCGCCGCGCTGCGCCCGCGCCGGATCGAACGGTTCGTGCTGCCCAACCTTCAGGCCGTGAATTTCGTGCTGCATGGGGTGCTTTCGGGCGGCGTCACCCGCTCCCTCGCCCTCGATGCCCATGGCAAGACGCTGGGCGCGCAACTGCTGGATATGGAGATCGCCGATGCGTAAGATCTGCTTGCTGGGCGGAGCTGCCCTGCTCGCCCTGGCCACCAGCGCGCAGGCGCGGGTTACCGCCATCCATATTGAGACGCGCACCCCCGCCCCCACCAAGCCGGGCGAGCGCCCCTACGAGATCATCACCGGGACATTCGATGGTGATCTTTCGCCAACGCGCGATGCGATCATCACCGACATTGCCCAAGCCCCGCGCCAGGCCAACGGCCGCATCGGCTATAGCGCCACGTTTGCCATCGCCCGCCCCCTGGCGCGCGGCAGCGGCGTGCTGTTCTACGACGTGCCCAACCGGGGCAATGGCAAAGTGGCCCCCGATGAAGATGGCCACATCCGCGTGATCAGCGGCTGGCAGGGTGACCTGGCGCCCGCACCCGGCCTTCAAACCGCCACCGTGCCCGTGGCCAAGGGCCTGACCGGGCCGGCGCTGGCCCGCGTGACCGATCTTTCCGGTAGCACCTGGGGCCTGACCGGCGGGATCGGCCGCCCCGTGCCACGCCCGCTTCCGGTCGATCTCGATCCCGCGCACGCCAGGCTCTATCGCCAGGCCAGCGACGCTGCGCCGCTGGAGCCGATTGCTACCAGCCAATGGGCCTTTGGCGATTGCCGCACCACGCCGTTTCCCGGCACGCCCGATCCCGCGCGCATCTGCCTCAAAGGCGGCTTTGACCCGGCGCTGGCCTATACGCTGGTCTATCAGGCGCGCGATCCGCTGGTGCTGGGCATTGGCTTTGCCGCCACGCGCGATCTGGTCAGCTTCCTGCGCCATGCGACGGTCGACGACCATGGCACGCCCAATCCCCTTTCCGGCCAGGTGCACTGGAGCGTGGTCAGCGGCACCTCGCAATCGGGCAATTTCGTCAAGAGCTTCATCAACCTGGGCTTCAACCAGGATGAAGCGGGCCATCGCGTATTTGATGGCGCCAATCCCAATATCGCCGCCCGCCAGGTGCCGCTCAACCTGCGCTTTGCCGTGCCGGGCGGGGCCGCCACGCTGTTCGAACCGGGCAGCGAAGGCACCTTGTGGTGGAGCCGCTATGCCGATCGGGTGCGCGGCCGGGGCACGCACAGCCTGCTCGATCGCTGCACGGCAACGCAGACCTGCCCCAAGATCATGGAAACATTCGGTTCCACCGAACTTTGGGGCCTGCGACTATCCCCGGCGCTGGTCGGCACGGATGCCCGCGCCGATGTGCCGATCCCGGCCAACGTGCGGCGATATTACTTCCCTGGCGTGACCCATGGCGGTTCCTACACCGGCGGCATCTCGCTCGATGGTGACAAGCCCTGGCCCGGCGCGCCGGTCTGCGCATTGCCCAACAATCCCAATCCATCGCTGCCGACGATGCGCGCGCTGATGAAGCGGCTGGTGGCATGGGTCAGCACCGGCCGCGCGCCGCCGCCCAGCCAGTATCCCACGCTGGCCCATGGCGATCTTGTCCCGCCCCATGCCGCCGCCATGCACTGGCCAGCCATCCCCGGCGCGCCGGTGCCGGACGGCAAGATGAACGATCTGCTCGATTACGATTACGGCCCCGGGTTCGACTATCCCGATCTGTCTGGCGTTATCACACAGCAGCCCCCGGCGATCCGCCGCACCATCCCCTCGCTAGTGCCGCGCGTGGACCGCGATGGCAACGAAACCGGCGGCGGCGTCCCTTCGGTGCAGCATCTCGTGCCACTGGGCACCTATCTGGGCTGGAACGTGCTGGCCAAGGGATATGGCGCGGGCGGACCCTGCGGCTTTGCCGGTGGGTTCATTCCCTTTGCCGCCACCAAGGTGGAACGCCTCGCCAAGGGCGATCCACGCCCGTCGCTGGAAGAACGCTATGGCAGCCACGCCGGCTTTGTCGCGGCGGTCCGGTCCGTTGCGGCGCAGCGCGTGCGGCAAGGCTGGCTGCTGCCCGACGATGCCGCGCGCCTTGTCGCAGAAGCGGAAGCCAGCCCGGTCCTGTCGTCAGCCTCGCGATAAACGCTGGCACAATTCCGCCCGCAAAAAGGCCCGGCCTGCCGTGTGGCAAGCCGGGCCTCTTGCTGCGCTCAGAACCCGATCAGAACGTCAGGCGCAGACGCGCGCCATAGGTGCGGGCGTCGTTGAGGAAGCGAATGTTGAGCGCGGAGCCCGCCAGTTCCTTTTGCGACGCCTGGACGTTGAGCAGGTTGCTGGCCCATGCCTCGATCCGCACGTTGTTGACCTGGTAACCTGCGCCCAGGTTCAGCGTGACAAAGCCGGGCTGACGGTCCGGGAAGCCGGCCTGGAGCGCGGTCTGGCGCGTGCCGTTCAGGAACACGACGTCCTTGTTGTTGAACTGCGTCAGGTAATAGGCCGAGCGATAGTTGGCCAGAACCTGCCAATCGAAGCGGCCACGGCCCACATCGATCCACTGCGCGATATGCGCGCTGACGTTGACCTTTGAGGCCAGCGGCAGCTGGTTGCCAACCAGGCTGATCAGCGGCGACTTGCCACCCGCGCTGTTATCCAGCGCGCGCACGTCCGCGACTTCGCCATTGGTGATGCGGGTATCGAGGTAAGCCGCATTCACGTCGACCGAGAAGTGGTAGGGCAGCGCCACGCGAAATTCGGCTTCAGCGCCGAACAGGCGCGAGGCGCCGATGTTGCGGTTGACCAGCGAATAGCCGTTGCACACGTTCGGCGTCTGCGTGGTGTCGAGGTTGATGCAGGTCAGGTCCTGGAAGACCTGGTCCTTGTAGTCGTAATAGAAGCCGGTGAGGTTGAACACCGCGCGGCGGCCCATCACGTCAAACGTGTTGCGGCTGCCAACTTCGTACACGATCAGCTTTTCCGGACGATAGGTTTCCGGCACGGTCGAACCGTTGAAGCTGTCGTTGAAACCGCCCGCCTTGTGGCCGGTTGAAACCTTGCCATAGACCATGTGGCCGGTGCTCAGGTCATACTCGAAACCAAGGCGCCAATCCGCATACTTGAATGCAGCGCTGCCCACCTGCTGGCCGGGGATGGTCAGATTGGCATAGCTGAAACCGCCGTTGGTGTTGGTCGGGCAGGTGACAAAGCCGTTGTCGATATCAGGCCGGGTAAAGCAGTTGCCGGCCGGATTGGTGCCATTGGCAATGGCGCCGATCTGGTTGATCAGCGTGTCGCGCGCACCGGGCGAGGCGATACCCTGGATCAGGAACTGCGCCATGCCCTGCGGGGTGTTGATCTTGGACACGTCGAAATTCGGGCGGCTGAGCAAGGCTGGCACAAAGCCTTCGGTGCCAAGGCGCGTGGCGAGACAGCAGGCATAGTTGGCGCCGCCCAGCGTCAACGCCCAGTTGCCGCCGATGCCATAGCGCGACTTGCTTTCCTCGGTGTAGCGGATGCCGCCCAGAACGCGCAGGCGATCAGCCACGTCATAGGTGCCATCGGCATAGAACGCATGGCTCTTGCCGCGCACGTCAGGCATCGTGAATTCGGTGCCCGAATAGCAGCAATAGCCGCGATCGGCGAGCGCGAGATAGCCAACCTGCTGGTCTTCGTTGAAATAGAACGCGCCCAGGTTCCAGCGGAAGCGCTGGCCCTTCTTGGCAAAGACGCGCAGTTCGAAGACTTCGCTCTGCGACTTGGTTTGCCAGAAGTTGCCCGAGAAATTGTCGTACTGCTCGGTCGCCAGGTTGCGGCCGGGGTAATCGATGCCATCGCTCGACGCGTTGACCTGGTTGAAATCGACCGAGCGGTAGCTGCCGGTCAGTTCCATGCCCACCTTGTCGAAATCATAGGCAATCTTGCCCTGAACGCCCCACAGCTCGTTGGTCATCTTGCCCTGGAGCCCGCGATAGACCACGCGGCGCAGGTCCAGGTCGCTGGCCGTCAGGCCAGTGGCTTCAACCGCGCTGTAGATGTTGGCGCCCGGATAGCCGGTGCCGGTTTCCTTGCCATAATCGCCGATGACCGAAATGGTCAGGCGGCTGGTCGGCTCCCACAGCATCGACAGGCGGCCGGCATAGTTCTCTTCCAGACCAGCGGGCTTGAGACCGATCGCTGGTGCGCCGGTCGAGACATTGCGGAAACCATAGTCGCGGTTGACGTAATAGCCTGCCGCGCGGATCGCGAAGTTCGACGCAATCGGAATATTGACCGCGCCTTCGGCGGCATAGGAATTGCGGTTGCCGAATTCGGCCTGGATATAGCCGGAATAGCTGTCAAACTTCGGCTTGGCGGTAATGATGTTGAGCGTACCGGCCAGCGCATTGCGGCCATAAAGCGTGCCCTGCGGCCCCTTGTTCACTTCCACCCGTTCAAGGTCATAGAACATCAGGCCCAGGCCGCGCGGGCGCGGAATGTAGGTGCCGTTGAGGTGCGGCGCAGCGCCGGGATCGCCCAGTTCGGTGTTGTTGGCCGAGCCGACGCCGCGGATGAAGATTTCGACATTGCCTTCTTGGTTGGCAATGCTCAGCCCCGGTACGGCCTGCTGCAACTGGCGCAGTTCGACAATGCCGTCCTTGCGCAGCTGGTCCGAGCCCAGCGCCTGGACCACGCCGGAAACATCCTGCAGGTTCTGTTCGCGGCGGTTGGCGGTGACGATGATGTCGCCCGGACCATCCTTGGGCTGCGCAGCCGCTGCCGGCTTGGCGGCCGACTGATCAGCGGGCGCTTCCTGCGCCAGGGCCGGCGCTGCCGCGCAAGTCGAAAGCAGCGCCAGCACCATGCTGCGCTTCCAGATTCCCCTGTTCATGTATTCCTCTCCTGACTGGATGGCGATTGAATGAAATGTCGATTGGTTCATGGGTCTTGGACCGGTGCCGCGCCGCTCCCTGGCGCGGCGCGGTCAGTTGCAGGTCAGCACCGGCCCGACCGGCGATACGATCCGCGCTGACGATAGCGTGACGGTCATCGCGCCACTGGTGGACAGCGCGATCGGTACGGTCACCTTGCTCATGTCCACGCCGGCCTTTTCAAAGCAGTGCAGCGGAATGGCGAGGCGCGACCACTGGCCAGCCTGCACCGCTTTGAACACGCTGCCGACCGGGAAGCCGCCGCCGCACTTTTCACCGCTGCATTGCATCAGCAGGCTCACATCGGCCGTGGGTGCCGCATCGATGCGGAATTCCAGCTCGACAGCGAGACCGCCATTGCTCTCGCGCGTCAGATTGACCGGCGTATCTCCGGCAATCGCCGCCATGGCGGGGCCAGCACCGGTCCAGTGCAGTCGCACTGAATCCTCTTGCGCATGGTGATCGGCGGGGCGCGCGTCGATCAATTCCGGGCCAGGATTGGTAGACAGCGCACCGGGCGCTCCCAGCAGCAACTGGCGCCCCGCCCCCGGCCGCCCGGCGGTATACAGCACGCCGGGATCAGCCGCCGCGACCGTGGCGCGCGCCTCGGGCAACGGTGCCAGATCGCCGGGCTGACCATATTTCAGGCCAAAGCCATAGGGGAACAGCGGATTGTAATCCTTGTCCCCCACGTTGACGGCGGTCTGATCGCTCGAACGCGGCCAGCTATAGGGCAAGGTGCCGCGAAAATCGGCCTTGCCGAACAATACGTCGGCAATGCCGCCGCCTTCGGAACCCGGCAGCCATGCCGCGACAAAGGCATCGGCGGCATTGAGGAACGGATTTACCCACATCGCCCGGCCCGACAGGAACACCGCCACGGTCGGAACGCCGGCGCCCTTGAGGCGGCGCAGCAGGGCCAGGCTGCGTGCATCGTCAAAACCGACATCGGGGCGATCGCCCTGGAATTCGGCATAGGGATCTTCGCCAAAGACCACGATCGCCACATCAGGCTTTTTGGTAAAGCTGCCATCGGCCGAAAGCGTGGCCGAACCGCCCGCCGCCTTTACCTGTTCGGCGATGCCGGACCAGATCGATTGGGCATGCGGGAAATCGGCCGGCTTGGTTCCGGTGCCCTGCCAGCTCAAGGTCCAGCCGCCGGTCTGCTTGGTCAGGTTGTCGGCGCCGTTGCCAGCCACCAGCACGTTGGACATGGGCTTGAGCGGCAGCAACTGCCCGGCATTCTTGAGCAGCACCAGCGATTCCCGCACGGCCTGGCGGGCTACGGCGCGATGCTCTGCGCTGCCCAACAGGTCGAACTGGCCGCCAAAGGGCCGGCTCGACGGCTTGCCCGCCTCGAACAGGCCAGCACGCAGCTTGACGCGCAGGATGCGCCGCACGGCATCGTCGAGCCGTGCCATGGGCAGTGACCCATCGCGCGCATGGGCCAGCGTGCTTTGCCACAGCGCTTTCCAGCTATCGGGCGCCATATACATGTCGAGGCCGGCCTTGGCGGCCTGGACGCAATCGGTGGCGGTGCAGCCGCTCACCTGGGCGTGGCCGTTCCAATCGCCCACCAGAAAGCCGTCAAAGCCCCAGCGCTGCTTCATCACCCCGGTCAGCAGCGACTGATTGCCGTGCATCTTGGTGCCGTTCCAGCTGGAAAAGCTCACCATGACCGACTGCACCCCGGCATTAAGCGCGGGAATGTACGGCGCACTGAAGGTATTGATCAGGCCGGCTTCCGAAATCCGCGTGTCGCCCTGGTCCTTGCCGCCATAGGTACCGCCATCGCCCAGAAAATGCTTGGCTGTGGCGATGATGTGCGGGCCGCGCAGCCAGTCCTTGTCACCGATCTTGCCTTGCAGCCCTTCGATCAGCGGAGCGGCATAGGAGGCGGCGATCTCCGGCGCCTCGCCAAAGCCTTCATAGGTGCGGCCCCAGCGATCATCGCGCACGATCGCCAACGTCGGGGCGAAAGTCCAGTCGAGCCCGGTAACGCGCATTTCCTTGGCCGTGACGGCGCCGATGCTGCGCAGCAATTCCGGGTCGCGCGCGGCGCCCAAACCAATGTTGTGCGGGAAAAGCGTTGCGCCGACCACGTTGTTGTGGCCGTGGACGGCATCACTGCCCCACATGATCGGGATGCGCGGCAGATTGCCGCTGGGCGCCATCGACGCTTCGTAGAACGCATCGGCCAGCGCCAGCCAGTCCTTGGCTGGCGCGTTGTAACGCCCACCGGGATCGGAATTACCGCCGTTCAGCACTGAACCGAGATGATAGCGACGCACGTCGTCGGGCGTGGTGCTGGCAATATCGCCCTGGATGATCTGCCCGACCTTTTGCTCAAGCGACATGGTCGCAAGCAACGCGTCGATCCGCTTTTCCATCGCGATGTCGAGCGCGATTCGCCCTTCACGCTGCGGCCAGAGGTCAGGATGCGCCGCGCCAGCGCCGTCGCTTACCCCTGCCTGTTGCGCACGGGCGGCCGGCACGAGTGCCGCAACCATCGCCACAGATGCCATCCGCAGCGCCAAGCCCTTGCGTCCCCTCACTCCCATGAAACCCCTCCTGATGTCGTACCGGCCCTGCTGCGCGGAACTGACAACGTTTACCGTCTTCCTGACAACGTTTACCGGCGGACATCGACAGAAGTCAAGAGACCCGCTAAGAAACCCGTCGCTCCCAAAGGTACCGATTGGACAGCAGCAGCACGGAGGCCCACATTTCCAGGCGTACGACGATCATCGATGTGGCCAAGATGTCCGGCGTTTCGCCCAAAACGGTCTCTCGCGCACTCAATGACGAACCGCATGTCAGCGCGCGCGTTCGGCAACTGGTCAAGGATGCGGCCGCCAAGCTCGACTATCATCCGAATCTGACCGCGCAGAGCCTGATCGCGCGGCGTAGCTTCCTGATCGGGCTGACCTATGAACGGCCGAGCCCGAGCTACGTCGTCGATCTGCAGAACGGCGCGCTGGATCGGATGCACAACGGGCGTTACCGGCTGGTGGTGCTGCCGTTCAACCACGCGTCGGAACGGCCAGAGGAACTGGGCAAACTGCTGCTGCGCACGGGCTTGGACGGCGTGCTCTTGGCGCCGCCAGCCTGCGATCAAATCGAACTGCTCGACCTGCTTGACCGCCAAGGGTTGCCTTATGCGCGGATCACCCCGCAAAAGGATCTTGCACGCGGGATCGTCATCACCATGGATGAAGTCGCCGCCGGCCAGGCCGTGGCGTCACACGTGCTGGACATGGGCCACAGCCGCGTGGGGATCATCCTGGGTGACCCGGCGCACGCCGCCAGCCTCGCCCGCCTGGACGGGTATCGCCGCGCCTTTGCCGAGCACCGCAAAATCCTGGACGAGACCCTGATCGTCACCGGCGATTTCACTTATGCCGTGGGGTACGATGCCGCGCTCGATCTCTTGCGCCGCGATCCGGCACCGACTGCGATTCTG
This sequence comes from Novosphingobium sp. B-7, assembly GCF_000410615.1. NCBI lineage: Bacteria > Pseudomonadati > Pseudomonadota > Alphaproteobacteria > Sphingomonadales > Sphingomonadaceae > Novosphingobium > Novosphingobium sp. B-7. The sequence goes on from NZ_KE148341.1 coordinate 24,056, forward strand.
GCGCAGAACGACGACATGGCCGCCGCTGCACTCGCGGCCGCGCGCGCGCTGGGGCTTGCCGTGCCCGATGACCTGTCGATCGCCGGATTCGACGATTCGGAAGTGTCGCGCACCGCTTGGCCGCAATTGACCACGGTGCATCAACCCGTCAGCGCGATGGCCTGGGATGCGGCCGACCGGCTGATCGCCCGGCTCGATGCCACGCCAGATGGCCCCACCCTCGACCAGCGCCACGAGCATGCCCATGCGCTGCTGGTGCGCGGCTCAACCGCGCCACCGCCTGCTCACCAAGAGTAGCCCCACTTCCACGCCCGGCGCGCCTATTCCACGCCGGGGCGCGCCAGCGTAATCAGCTCGCGCGCCTGCTGCGCAAACCACGCGCCGGCTGCCGGCGCAACCATGCCCCGTTCGGGATCGCCCGGCCCGGCGGTGCCACGATAGCACTGGCCATCGGATTCACCGGGAATCTTGATCCACAGGAACGCGTCGATGTACGGATCGTCGCTGGCCAGGGTCGGCCGGCGGCCCAGCCCGCGTTCGGGCGGGTTGCACCACACCTCTGCATCGCGATAGTGCCCGGGCTTGGGCACCCATCCGCCCTGGCCATTGCGGCTGGTATCGAGCACGGCATGCTTTTGCGCCTGCGGATCGCGTTTCAGGTGCAGGCGCCAGAACAAGGTATCATAGGCGGCGTCTACATCCGCCCAGGCGCCCGGATAATCGCGCGCGCCGGTGATCGGCGTGCCAGGGCACTCGCGCGGGCTGAGCCCCCCTTGCGAGACCAGCGCCATGCAGTCGCTGACCCAGCGGGCGTACCGCTTGAGCCGGGTATCGCTCTCATAGTTCGACACGTTGAGGAAGAACCCCCGCGCCTTGCCTGCGTCGGCCATCAGGAGGCGTGCGGCAATTTCGCCGGGCGCCAGCCAGCTGCTGCCGCCACCGTCCATGTAGAGTTGCACACCTGGCAAGGCCGAGAGCACGGCCGCAGCATCGCGCAGCTGGCGATAGCGTTCGACCGTTGCCTTGGCATCCATGCCTGCCGGCCGGCAGCTTTCCGGCTGCCCATTCAACGTGGTGTTCCAAGGGATCACGCCCAAGCCGTCCGGCTCGAGGATGACGATGGCACGGCCGCTGCCGATGCCGGCGGCAAGACCGCGAACCCAGGCGGCATAAGCCGCGCTGTCTGCCGCTCCGCCGGCGGAATAGAGCGCGCAATCCCGGAACGGAATATTGTAAGCCACCAACACCGGAATCGCGCCCTTCGCGGCAGCATCGCCCACCAGCTTGTGCGCCTCTGCCTGCACCTGTTCGGGGGTGCCGCTGGTCAGCCACGTGCCAGTGGGGAAGCGCGCGATCAGGCGCGCGTCCTGCTCCGCCTGTCCGGTCAGCCCCTTGGCCGCCCGCACAACGGTGCTGTCGGGATTGACGTAGAGCGGCTGGTTCGAACCATGCGCCATGGTGCTGCCACCCAGCACCATGGCAAGCGAGGCAGCAAGCAGCGCCCGCGCGCCGATCCTTTGGGCGCGGCGGCGAAGAGAGGCATTGGAGTGGAAACCCATGTCTGCTCCGATAAACGAGGTCATGGCCGATTGATACAAACCTAACGCACGACTGACAACGTTTTCCGTCACACTTTAGCCAGGTACATTGGGCTCGATGTTGCGCAGCAAATCCCCGGTCGTCGCCGTTACCGGCAGACTGACGAAGCCGCGCTTTCGCTGTTGCCTGCGCGTGCATGCGGCCATTGCGGATAGGGGCACAGCAGGCGGGTGCGCCCTGGCCACGGGCTGTCCTCACCGGCCGTGGCGATGATCGCCTGCGGCGCAATACCCTTTTCGCGCCAAGCGACCAGCGACAAGAAGATATCGAACCGATCGGTTGCCGGGCCACCGCGCCCGTGGTTCATGCCCGGAACCGCGTAAAAACGGATGAAGCGTGCAGAGTTGCCGTGCTCATGCCTGTCCACTGCGGACAGCCAGCGGATCGTATCGAGCACCGAAAACACCGGATCGCTGACACCGTGGAACACGATGATCTTGCCGCCACGCCGATAGAACGGCGAAAGATCGGTTGCGTCAGCGTGCATGAAATCCACCGGCGCTTCGTGCAATGTACCCCATTTGACATGCGCTGCGCGATAGGCCTCGTCAATGTCTGCGCTCAGCGCATAGCGGGTCAGCGAGGTGACATCGGCCGCTACGTCGAGCGGCGGCGAGCGGAAGACTGCCGAATTGGTAGGCGCGCCCAGGCGCAGCAAGGCGCCGTTGTTGATGGGTGAGGCATAACCCCCCATTTTCCAGATCCGCCAACCCTGCGTCACGCCATGGGCCGTGGCTGCACCAATGCCGGCATCCCACGCCCATTCGGAATAGATTGGCTTGCCATCACGGGTGCGCGGCCCACCCATCACCTTGCGCAGCGCCGCAACCTGCATCGGCAGCAGGCACGTGGCAGTCTTGCGTACCGGATCGTCGCTTGGGCAGGTGATCTTGGCCAGTTCGGGCACGACGCGCGCCGTGGTGCATGCGGTAAAATGCTCGATCATGCCATCGCTGCGCCCGTCGAGCGCATCGCAGGCCTTCAGGATCGCGCCCTGCGCCAAGAGAATGTCCTGGTCGCTCATCGCCTTGTTGACGAGTGGCAAGCCATCGTTGCCCAATTGTCCCATGGCCTTGGCGACAGCGCCAAAGGCCTGTCCATCCCACAGCTGTGCAATGGACGCATAGGCCAGATGAAAGCCCGGATACCCGATCAGCGCGGCGTCGAATTCCTGCGGGAAACGCTGCACCGCCATCATCGCTTCCTGGCCGCCCTTGGAGCCGCCAACGAAATAGGTGAACGCTGGCGCGCGGCGATAATAGGCCTGGATCAAGGCCTTGCCCGCCTGTACCACCGGGCCGATGTAGCCAAAGCCATAGTTGTGCCGCGCCAGCGCGTCATGGCCGAACGTCACGACACCCTGGCGCGCCGGATCGTTGTTGACCGAGTTATCATGCCCGGAGTCTGAAGAAACGACGGCATAGCCCTGTGCCAGTGCGGTCACGCCCGGTTGGCTGGAAAAGCCGCCCGTCGCATCGCCCAGGTTGCCATCAGACCCACCGCCGCCCTGGAACACAAAGCGGCCGTTCCACGCGGCGGGCAGGCGCATGTGAAACTTGATCGCATAGATTTGCCCATTGGCACCCGCGCGTTCCTGTAGTTTGCCAATCACTTCGCAATGCGCCGGCATTGCCGGGATTGCAGCAGCTGGGCGGGCGCCATCCGCCACCGGCATCTCCTGTGCCGTTGCCGCACGAAAGACGGCCAGCGACAGCGTGGTGGATGCATCGGGAAACGTGGCTTTGGCCAAGGCGGCACAGTCCTGTACGGAAGGGGCTTGTGCGGAAGGAGCCTGCGTGGACTGGGCCTGC
>NZ_KE148341.1:27522-54266 GCF_000410615.1 Novosphingobium sp. B-7
CCGCACGCGCTGGGCCGATCCCGGCGAGCAGAATTGCCAAGGTCAACGGGGCCATCGCCAGATTGTGCTTCATCGCCACTCCTTTGCTCGGTGCTTGATCGCCATCGCGTTATGCTAAATAACATACCCTGTGCGGGGGCAAATTCCGCCGCTCCGCTTGCCCAGGCGGCATCAGATCGAGATGAACATTTCCATGGACAATCCGTTTCTCGCCTATCCCGGCTATCTTCTGCGCCGCGCCGCCAGCAGCCGCCTGGCCCAATTGGCGCAACATCTCGAGCCAATGGGCGTGGGCGTATCGGAAGCCTCGATCCTGGTGCTGATCGGCCGCAATCCAGGACTGTCACAAGCCGAATGCGGGCGCCTGCTGTCGATCAAGCGCCCCAACCTCAACCCGATCATCCGCCGCTTTGTGGAACGGGGACTGGTCGTGACCGGGCCGGGCCGCGGCCGCATCCAGACTTTGCACCTCAGCCCAGCTGGAACAAACCTGGCCGAACGCATCGTGGCAGAATTTTCCGCCCATGAAGCGCGCATCTATGCCGCGGTGCCAGAGCATCTCAAGGCCGAACTGGTGCCTTTGCTGCGGGCATTGTGGTGCCCGCCATAATGCTTTCCCGGCAGGGCAAGCGCCCCGCCGGGAAGAGACGCACCATCAGAACGTCTTGCTGAAGCGAACGCCATATTCGCGCGGCGCGCCATAGAGTTCGTTCTTGCCGTTCTGCCCGGCGACATAGAACTTGTTGGCCAGGTTGGTGCCATAGACCTCGGCCTTGAAGCCCCCCATGTCGAGCGTGATGCTGCCCTGGAGCAACCCGCGCGCCGCGATCAGGTCGGTAGCCGCCTGATAGGTGGGATAGGCCCACTGCGACCCGATGTAGGCATAGCCCAGGCGCGGGGTCAGCGTGCGTTCACCACCCAGGTCGATGCGATAGGCGGCTGACACGTTCCACGTCCACTTCGGGCTGTAGAGGTTCGGCCCGCCCGACGTGCTCGTGATCACATAGTTGAAGCAGCCGTTGCCGACCGTGCCCGGCGTGCCTGCCGGATTGCACTGCGGCGTGCTTACACCAGCCGGGATCGCCCACTTGTTGACGAGCGAGAGCGCGCTGAGCGAACTGTCGACGAACGACAGGCCACCATCCACCGACAGGGCATCGAACTTGCCCTGGAAGCTGGCCTCAAACCCCTTGATGTCGGAGTTGGCGAGATTGACCACGCCGCTCTGGCCCGACAGCGGATTGATCACGTCCATCTGGAAGTTGTTATACTTCATGTAGAACGCGCCGATCTGCGTCTTCAACCGGCGATCGAAGAAGCTGGATTTCCAGCCCGCTTCATAGTCCCACACCGTTTCCGGGCGAAAGCTGCCGCCCGGCGGGTTGATGCCGCCATTCTTGTAACCGCGCGCGGCAAAGACAAACAGCAGGTTGTCGGCATCGGGCTTGAAGTTTAGCGCGAGCTTGCCGGTCATGCGGCCATCGCCCTCGTTACCGGTCTGCGGCACCAGCACCGAGGCACCTACCGGCGGCACCGTCATCACCTGGGTGATGGTGGAGCCCGGCGCGGCGCGATAGACCGCGCCAAAGCCATCAACGTGGAAATGCGAATAGCGCAAACCGGCATCGACCGAGAACTTGGGCGCCAACTGATAGCTGGCCTGCCCGAATACGCCCAGCAACACCTTGTTGGTCATCGGCTGGGGCAGTGTGGTGAACGCGCCGTTGGTGCTGTTCCAGTTGCGCAGATCAATCTTGTTGCGCTGCGCATAGCCGCCCAGCACATACTTGAATGCGCCGCTGTCGGGCGAGATGATGTTGATTTCCTGGCTGTAAACGCGCTCGCGCACGTTGTTGGCGCCAACCACCTGGTTCTGCACCTTGCCCAGCGCAGCCAGCGCGGGATAGCTGGCCCAGTTGGTGGGGTTGATCGAGGTGGCGTCGGTTTCCGACACAGCCGCCAGGCGCTTGTTCTGATAGGCCGTGACCGAGCGCAGCGTCAGCCCGCCATCGAACTGGTACTTCGCTTCCAGCATCGTGGTGAAGGCACGCTCGAAGTTGGCGGCCGGCGAGTCATAGCTCACCGTCCAGGGCGTGTTGGTGCGGCCCACGACATAGGGATTGTTGGCCAGCGTGGTGTTGATCGGCTGCAGCGCAAAACCGCCGGTGCGACGCTGCACCGCCTCAACCTTCAAGTTGGCCTGAAACCCGCCAAGCTTCCACAGCGCCTGCACGCGACCATCGATTTCGTTGAGCCGTTCTGGCTGGTTCTTGGCCGGCCCGATATCCTTGAACCAGGCATCATGGCGATTGAACAGGCCAGAAGCACGGATGGCGAAGTTATCACCCACCGGCAGGTTCAGCGCGCCGTTGATGCCGGCATTGTTGTAATTGCCGTAATTGGCGCTGGCATAGCCACCCAGCTTGCCCAGCTGCGGACGCTGCGTGGTGAGGTAGACGGCGCCACCGGTGGAATTGGCACCCGACAGCGTGCCCTGCGGCCCGCGCAGCACTTCCGCGCCAGCCATGTCGTAGAACTGCCCGTTTGACACGATCGGGGTCTGGAACACGCCATCGATATAGGTGGCGACCCCGTTGGTTACCTGCGGCGAGGCGGAAGCAAGCCCGATGCCGCGAATGTTGAAGCTGTCGGTGATGCCGGAACGCGAAATGGTGATGCCGGGCGCGGCGGTCTGCAAATCCAGCGCACGGGTCACGCGCTTTTCGGTCAGGGCGTCGCCCGAAAGTGCGGTCACCGCGATATTGACGCTCTGCACGCTTTCACGACGGCGCTGCGCGGTGACGACGATGTCCTTGACGTCGGGATCGCTCGGGGCAGCGGAAGCCGGCGCAGCGGCTGCCTGCTCCGGCGCGTCGGCAGCGAACGCCGGGATCGTGCAAAGGGCCGAGGTGCCCAGCAAAGCGCACGCCAGCCAAGGTTTCACTCGATATGCAGTCATTTTCCCTCTCCAAACCTGCAACGCGTTTCGCGCCATCAAGTTATGTTATATAACATATTATAGTGATGATCCAGAGGCTCATTGGAGCGCCCGCAAGAGATTTTCAGCTGTGGCTGCTTGGCAACACCGTCGAAAGCCAGCCCTCAATTGACTGGGAGCAGGCTTCGCGATTCCTTCGACCGGCGGCTGATCCCGATTCCAAGCAGTGCCGCATCACGCATAAAGTCAGCCTGTTCAGATACATGAGCTGGACTACAGCAGTTGCCCCCAGGCACCAGCGGTTCTTTCACGAACTGGCGACGGGCCAGAACAGGATTGCCGTGCCGTCCCGGGTGACCAGGCGCGAGCCCTGGTTGTAATAGTCGATCGCGATTGGCAGGCCGAACAGCCGTCGCATCAGCGCATAGCCAGGCATGATCTCGAGCTTGGCCCGCTCGGCCAGCAGCCGGTGCCAGTCCGTCTCGGTCAACCACCAGCGCACGGGTTGAAATTCGTCAGCCCTTCCCCGTGCCGCCGTGCCATGGAAGAGGTATTCGGCGCGCTCGAGAATGCTCATGCGGCCAGTTCCACACCGCGCGTGTACCAGGCAGCGCCTGCGCCGGCCACACAGGACGGCAGACGCGTCACGACGATCGACGGCGCGTTCCGAGCGCCTGCGCGAAAAGCAGTCCGGCCGCGCCAGCAACCAAGATGGCACTGCCGCGCCCCGCAAAGGCGATAGCCGCATCGGCAGCCAGCCGGGCATGCGCCGCCATCACCAGCGCAACGATGAACAAGGCCATGCCCGATGCCAGCATGGCCGCAACGGTGGGTCTGATCATGGCAGTTGGCTCCGATTTCAGGCGAGCCAGTGTACGGACCAGCCAGAACGCCTGCTACCGCTATTGCCGAAGGTCATCGCGCTTTGGCCCAAAATCGACGGGCAAAATGCGATGGTGCGAACCGCTATGGAACAGCGCCGGTCAGAGCGAGGACAGCGTCACATAGGTGCCCACCGCGATGACCACGGCGGCAAACCCGCGCTCTAGCAGCCCCTTGTGCGTGCCGATGATCTTGCCGAGCGCGATGCCCGCCATCGTACCGATGACGCCACCGGCAACCAGCAATGCCGTCACGTTCCAATCCACCAGCCCTGACATGGCGTAGGATGCCGCAGTGGTGAAGCCCAGTCCGCATTCCTGACTTGCAGTGGAACACGACTGGCCGATCGTCCCGCGGCAGATCGCCGATGCGGTCCAGCGGGATGTTGACGGCACCGGGAATACGCTCGCGCGCGTGTTCATCGGCGCCGCGCACATCGATCAGACGCGCGCCAGTATCGATCGCGGCGCGGGCATCTAGGGGGGAAAGGTTGGCAAGCGTCATCGCATCACTCCTTAACGCACGCCCACGCTGATCATCTGTCGGCGGCACCGTTCATCAAGGCACATACCGGCGCCTGGATCGGGATCGGCGTGCATATCCGCGACGTGCAGAAGATTTTCCGGCCCGTGTTCGCCATGGACGATCTTAAGACCGACGGTTCGGATTTCGATCGGCTGTTCGCGGATGGTGAGCGTTTTGCCATCGGGGAACTGGAGGTTGAGGTGCTGCATGTGCCCGGCCACACGCCGGCCGACGTGGCCTATCACATTGGCGACGCAGCATTTGTGGGCGATACGCTGTTCATGCCTGACTATGGCACCGCGCGCGCCGATTTCCCGGGCGGAGACGCCCGCACGCTCTATCGCTCGATCCGCCGTCTGCTGGCCCTGCCCGATGCGACGCGGCTGTTCCTCTGCCACGACTACAAGGCGCCGGGCCGCAATGACTACCGCTGGGAAACGACCGTGGGCGAACAGCGCCGATCCAGCATCCACGTTCACGACGGCGTGAGCGAGGACGATTTCGTCGCCATGCGGGAGCAGCGTGACGCCGGGCTGTCGGTCCCCAAGCTGCTGCTCCCCTCGATTCAGGTCAATATTCGGGCCGGCCAATTCCAACCGGCCGACGCGAACGGCGTTACGTATCTGCGCATCCCGGTGAAATGGCAGAAGCGTGGGTAATTCGCCGGTGGAAACCGATCAAAGCGCAACTTTGGTCAGGTCTGCACCCACGATGATCCGCCCTTTGAAAACGCTGCGAATTTCAGCGACGTCCGACGGATCGGTGACGCCAATATGCGTGAGGACCAGGGTCTTTACTCCTGCCGCTGCGGCCAGCTTGCCCACTTCCAGCGGCGAGAGATGTTCGCGGTCCATGTGTGGTCGCACAAACGGCGGCACCGCCGCACGATCAGCGTGCGAGGCCATTTCCGAAACCAGAACGTCGGCGCCTTTGGCCAGCGTCGCCACTGCTTGAGAGGGACCGGTATCGCCGGTGAACACGATAGAGTGCCCCTTTGCGTCAAAGCGCAAAGAATACGACTTGTTGACCGCCGCCGGGCTTCCGTCAGGAAAGTCAAAGTGCGTGTTGACCACGGCCGACACGCTCACGTTGCCATCGTCGAAGATGGTGCCCGCCCCATATTCATGGGCCACCACGAACTCTGCGGGGGTGTGTTTCAATCCCTGCTCAGCCATGCGGATGCGAGCGTTGGGAACCATGACCTGGGCCACACCCCTGACCAAATCGACGGTGCCAGCCGGGCCATAGACATCAAGACGTGGCGCGCGCAGCGTATAGCTGAAAGACGCCAGCCCTGGCAGCCCGGCATAGTGATCATCGTGCAAGTGGGTGAGGAAAACGATCGGCGCTGCGGGAGCCTGCATTTCTGCTTTGCCCAGTTGATGCACCACTCCTTCGCCTGCATCGACGAGATAATTCCGGCCGCCAATCGTCAGCAGCGTGGCAATTCCAGCGCGATCGGCGCGCGCCAGGGGGCCGCCTGCCGTCCCGAGCAGCAACAGCCCATCTGGCGCTTGCGCGGGGGCGGTGCTGGCCGCCGCCGCTGTTGCCGGCTTGGTGGAGGCAACAGCGCTGCCCGCCATCGCCGCACAACCCACGACCGCGAGAGTTTTGGCCAGAATTACCTTGCGCATTATTCTATTCCTTGCGCTGGCAAGCCGCGTCGTAGCGCGTCGCAGCTCAGCGTTTTGAATGTATTGGAGCATTGGGAGAACGTAGCGACACTCGGACTCATGCCTGCCGGAATGACGGATAATCGCCCGCATGCATCCTCTCCTGCACCGCCTTATCGGCCCGCGATACGGCAGCGCGCTATCAGCCAGAAATACATTTTACCTCTGATGCCATTGGATAGGCCTATGGCCAGGTCGAAACGACCGTATGAAACCGCGATGTCGCTGGCTTCACGCCTTCAGCGCATCCGGGTTTGACAGCACGATGCGGCGCATCACCGTGCGCAGTGCGGTGTCGAGTTGGGCGCGGTCTTCGCTCGACAGGTCTTCCAGCCATTCCTCGTACATATGGGTGCGTTCTTCACGCACCATGGCGTAGATCGCCTTTCCTTCCGGCGTCAGCGAGATCAGGCTGCTCTTGCGGTTGCGCGGGTTGGGATCGCGCTGGATCAGCTTGCGCGACTCGAGCGCGGCAACCGCGCGGCTCACCTCGGAACGATCAACAAATGCCGCCTCGGCAATTTCGGCGGCGCTGCATTGCTTCATCAGTTCGACGTGGGAGATGACGCGCCATTCCGCCAGCGACATGGCCGCGCGGTCGCGCACGTGTTGCGAGGTGACGCGGTCGATCATCTTGGCCAGCAGCAGGACCCGATAGGGCAGATGGCTCAGCCCGAACAGCTGCCAGCGCCGCTCTGACGCGGCCAGCATCGCGTGCCCATCACTCTGGCCCGGGACGGGGGAACTGTCATCCGCGACGCGCGCGTGGCTGGGATTTTCACTGGCGCTGTCCGTGTCCATGCCCATCGCCATAGCCAAAAGAATGCCCCTTGTCATGCCAGACTTGTGGATGTATCAACACCTGACATAGTGAGAAATCAACAACTCGCAAAACCATTCAGGAGAGGATCGCTTGGCCGAATCCCACCCCCCTGCGCCGGCACACCCCCCGGTGTCGGCGCACCCCCTTGCGTCCGACCATCCGTTCGCGCCGCGCTGCGAATTTGCCTTTACCATCTCGATCGATCTCGCCGGTCTGCGCTGGATCGAACCCTCTGCCATTGGCGATACCCGCGCGGCGATCTATGCGGCCAAGGGCACGATCGAGGGGCCGCGCCTCAACGGCCGGGTGATCCCGATGTCGGGTGGCGATTTCCCGTTGCAGCGCCCTAACGGCGTGATCGATTTCGATGCGCGCTACTTGCTCGAAGCCGATGATGGCGCGGTGATCTATATGCAGAACCGCGGTTATCGCTGGGCGCGCAGCCCCGAAATCGCGGCGCGCATGGCCCGCAACGAGGACGTGGGCACCGACGATTACTACATGCGCGTGGCGCCCCGGTTCGAAGCGCCCGAGGGGCCTCATGCCTGGATGAGCCAGCACGTGTTCATCGGCGTGGCGGAAAAGATCCCCAACGCCAACCGCATTCACTACTTCGTGGTGATGTGATGGTTGCGCCCGCGTTTGCCCCGCTCATGCGCCCCGGCAAGGATCCCCATGGCGCGCCGGGCAAGCCGCCCCTGCCGCCGCGCGATCATGCGATAGAGCATGATGCCGGGCTGGTGATCGAACGCAACGTGGCGATCCCGCTGCGCGATGGCGTGCGCATCTTCGCAGACATCTATCGCCCGGCAGGAACGGCAGGCCTGGCAGACCTGCCCTGCCTGCTGTCGTGGAGCCCCTATGGCAAGCACGCCCGCAGCAACCGGGTGTTCTGGCCCCATTCCGGCGTCGATCCCGCCTGGCTTTCGCCGCTGACGCCGTTCGAAGGCGCCGACCCGCTCGCCTGGTGCCCACGCGGCTATGCCGTGGCAGTAGTCGATCCGCGCGGCGCCTGGCTTTCCGAAGGGGATTTCCACCACAATGGCGCGGTAGAGGCGCAGGACTGCGCCGATGCCATCGCCTGGCTGGCAGAGCAGCCCTGGTCCAACGGCAAGATCGGGATGACCGGGGTCTCCTATCTCGCCGCGATCCAGTTCTGGGTGGCGGCGCTGGCCCCGCCCGCGCTGGCAGCGATCAATCCGTGGGAAGGCTTTACCGACTGGTATCGCGAATTCGCCTATCACGGCGGCATTCTCGAAACCGGGTTCCTGCCCCGCGCGTCGGACAACATCGCCTATTCGCTGGGCCAAACCGAAGACACCTGGGCCAATGCCCAGGCCCACCCGCTCCACGATGCGTTCTGGCAGGGCAAGGAAATCGACCTCGGCGCGATACGCACCCCTGCCTGGGTGGTGGCAAGCTGGTCTGACCAGGGGCTGCACACCCGTGGCACGCTCGAAGCGTTCAAGGCCATGGCCAGCCCGCAAAAATGGCTGACCGTGCATGGCCAAAAGAAGTGGGCCAACTATTACCGGCCCGAGAGTCAGGCCGGGCGCGAAGCGTTTTTCGATCACTTCCTGCTTGGCCGCGCAACCAGCCTGACGGCCTGGCCGCGCGTGCGGATCGAAGTGCGCGATCGCCACGATATTGCCGAGTGGCGCGACGAGGCCGAATGGCCGCTGGGCCGCATCGAGCCGACGCCGCTGTGGCTAGGCGTCGACGGTGGACTGCACCTGGCCGCACCGCAAGCGGCAGGCAAAACGGCCTACGACGCGCAAACCGGCAGCGCCGTGTTCGAGCACCGCTTTGCCCAGGATACCGAGATCACCGGCCATGCCGCCTTGCGCCTGTGGGTGGAGGCCGAGGGCGCGGACGACATGGACCTGTTCGTTGCCCTGCAAAAGCATGACGCCACCGGCGCGCCTGTGGGGCAGACCTTCTACGCCTTTTTCGAAGACGGGCCGGTTGCCCTGGGCTGGTTGCGCGCCAGCCATCGCGCCACCGATCCACAGCGCAGCACCCCGCTACAGCCATTTCATCCGCATACGGCCGAGCAGCGCCTGCGCCCCGGTGAAATCGTGCCGGTCGATATCGAGATCTGGCCGTCGTCCACTCGCTTTGCCGCCGGGGAAAGCCTGCGCCTGGTGATCCAGGGGCGTGACATTCCCGACAAAGGCCTGCCCGGCCTGCCTTTTGCCCGTCACGAGCAGACCCGCAATGCCGGGCGCCACGTGCTGCACCTGGGCGCGGCACACCCATCGCACCTGCTGCTGCCGGTTGTTCCGGCCAGGGAGGACTAGGTCATGGACCACGCCGACGATCTTGCGCTGCATGCCGAGCACGCGTTCGATATCCGCATCAATTTCGACAAGCGCTGGGTCTGGCCGATTTCGGGCGGAGCCAGCGCCGGCTACACCTCGGTCGGCGCAGACTGCATCGTGTCGGGGCCACGGCTCAACGGCCGGCTGGTCGATTTCAGCGGCGCCGATTGGCCGATCGTGCGCGCCGACGGCGTGGTCGAATTGAACGCCCACTACATGATCGAGGCCGACGACGGCGCTCATATCTACATCCACAACCGTGGCTATGTGCACGGACCGCTGCGGCTTCCCGGCATGGCTGACGATGCGCCAGCCATTCCGCGCTATTTCCGCTGCACGCCCTATTTCCGCGCGCCGACCGGGCCGCACGAATGGCTCAACCGCAGCGTGCTGGTTGGGGTCGGTGCGCGGCGGCCGCACGTATCGCCCAGCGATCCGCCCGACCATTCGCTGTTTCGCTATTACCTCGTGCGGTGATCGAGGCGCCCAGCCACCACCCCCCGCACGAATGCCATCATCAGAACCATAAACCCCGAACCTGCAATCGGGGAACGAGAGAGGACGCCATCATGAAGGGTAAGACTGCCAACGCTTCCGCCCGCCACGCCAGGCTGCTCGCCAGTGCCGCGCTTGGCCTTGCCGCGCTGCCATCATGCGCCGCGGCGCAAGAGGCCCCGGCCGCAACGCCGGCCCCCTCCGCCGATCTGCCCCCTGATCAGCCCACCGGGGCCGAACGCGCCGAGGAGCAGGCGATCATCGTCACCGGTTCGCGCCTTGCCAACTCCTCGTTCAACGCGCCCACGCCGGTTACCACGCTGGGCACCGAGCGACTGCAAAAGATGGGCTCGACCAACATTGGCGAAGCCCTGGCCACGCTGCCCTCGTTCCGCGCATCGTCCTCGCCATCGAATTCGACCGTGGGGTCCAATATCAGCCCGGTCAATGCGGGGGCCCGCATCGCCGATCTGCGCGGTCTTGGCCAAAGCCGCACGCTGGTGCTGGTCGACAGCCGGCGCTTTGCCCCCAGCACGTCCACCGGCACGGTCGATCTCAACCTGATCCCTACGCTGCTGATCGAACGCGCCGATATCGTCACCGGCGGCGCCTCTGCCGCCTATGGCTCTGACGCGGTTTCGGGGGTGATCAATATCATCCTCAACAAGCATCTCGAAGGGGTGCGCAGCAATTTCGAATATGGCGTGACCGATCGCGGCGATGGCAACAACTACGTGGCCCAGATCGCCGCCGGCACCAGCTTTGCCGACGGCCGCGGCCACGCCGTGTTCGGCGCGGAATACGACAAGGATCTGGGCGTGGGCGGATGCTACACCCGCACCAACTGCTCGAACGAGGTGGGCAATCTGACCCAGACCGCTGGTGTCAACGGGCGGCCGGCCAACAACATTGCCTATAACGTGCACACCGCCACGCTCACGCCGGGCGGGTTGATCACCGGCGTGGTCAATGCTGCCGGCACGCGCTCGGCCGCGCGCGGTGGGCCGCTCGGCGGTTTGCAGTTCGATGCCAATGGCAACCCCGTGCCGTTCTCCTATGGCCAGAACGCCGGGGCCTTGTTCATGGAAGGCGGCACGGGTGCCGGCCTCAACAGCTTCTTCGGCGATCCCGCGCTGTCGATCCCGGTCACGCGCTACAACGCGTTCGGCCATTTCGAATACGAAGCCTCGCCCGCTTTCACGGGCTTCATCGACATGAGCTATGGCCATGTCGCCGGATATACCAGCGGGCCCGAAGTGCGCGATGGCGGTTTCCCTGGCAACGGCAGCCTGATCAGGATCGACAATCCGTTCCTGCCCAACGCGATCAAGCAGACGATGCAGGCCAACGGGATTACCGGCCTCGTCATCGGCAAGCTCGGCACCGATTTCGGGCAGATGGACAGTGTGTCCAAGCGCGACACCTTCCGCATCGTCACCGGCGCCAACGGCAAGCTCGGTGGCACCTGGGCATGGGATGGCTATGTCCAGTATGGCGTGACCGATTATACCCAGTCCACGGTCAACGATCGCATCACGGCCAACTATGCCAAGGCGATCGATGCCGTGGCCGATCCCGTCACGGGCAAGCCGATCTGCCGCGTCGCCCTCACCGATCCCAACACGGCGTGCCGGCCGCTCGATATCCTGGGCCAGGGGCAGTTCTCGCCCGAGGCCAAGGCCTATGCCTTTGGCACGACCTATCAGCACACGCGGTTCAGCCAGTGGGCGGGCGCCGGAAACGTGCACGGCACGCTGTTCGAAGGCTGGGCCGGGCCGATGACGCTCGCCACCGGGGTGGAAGCGCGGCGCGATCAGTTGTCGATCACCGTGGACCCGATCTCGGCCGCCAACGGCTTTTACGTCTACAACGCCACGCCCACGCGCGGCCACGTCAACGTGATCGAGGGCTATGTCGAAGCGGGCCTGCCGCTGCTCAAGGACAGCCCGCTCGGCCGCAGCCTCGATCTGAACGGCGCGATCCGCCGCACCCATTACAACACCGCCAACCTGACAGTATCCAACAGCTTCAACGCCACCACCTGGAAGATCGGTGGCACCTATGCGCCGATCGATGGGGTGCTGCTGCGGGTGACGGAATCGCAGGATATTCGCGCGCCCAATACGGCCGAACTGTTCACCACCCCGGTCACGGGCGTGGGCGCGCTGTCCGATACCAAGACCGGCTCGCAAGTGTTCGCCACGATCTACACCGGCGGCAACATCAACCTGCGCCCGGAAAAGGCCCGCACTTTCACCACCGGGATCACGCTGCAACCCGGCGGGGCGCTGCGCGGGCTGCGGCTTTCGGCGGATTACTACAAGATCAGCATCCGCGACGCGATCGCCACGCTGGGCGCGCAGGTCATCGTCAATACCTGCAACACCACTGGCGCTGCCGATATCTGTGGCCTGGTGACACGCAATTCCAGCGGCATTCTCCAGTCGGTGTCGGTGCTCTATCTCAATCTCAACCGCCAGGATCTCAAAGGCCTGGATTTCGAAGCCAGCTATCACACCAACCTGGGCGCGGATTCGTCGCTCGATCTGCGCGGCCTCGCCACGCATACCATCAAGCTGACCAACAGCGCGGTGCTGATGCCGGGCACGACCACGCCGGTCAACCGGGCTGGCGACAACGGCCTCAATGGGGTGCCATCCTGGGTGGTTGACGGGTTCGCCTCGCTGACGCTGCGCCGCCTGACGCTCAACCTGCAGGGGCATTTCATCTCGGGCGGCAAATACGATGCGTCGCTGATCGGGCCGGAAGACCCAGGCTATAGCGTCAATCTGGTCAACAGCATCAACATCAACCGCGTGCCATCACGGTTTTACACCAATATCGGCGCCAGTTTCGATCTAATCAAAAACGGGCCGCGCACGCTCCAGGTCTATGGCAACGTCACCAATCTGTTCGATGTGATGCCGCCGCCCTTGTGGAACGGCAACAACAACTCGGTCTATTACGACGTGATCGGCCGGCGCTATCGCGTGGGCGTACGCTACAACTTCTGACCGACCTGCCGATCGTGGCAAATGGAGGCCGGCCAGCGAGCGGGCCTCCACCAGCCCTGTTTACGGAGTGCCTGCCATGGCTGACAACGCCGCGCTAACCACCCCTGTCAACCGGCGAACCGTGCTGGGCGCCACGCTTGCCGCCGGCGGTGCACTGTGGCTGGCCCCGGGCAGCCGTGCTGCAGAGGGCGGCGTGGTGCGCACCACCAGCGGGCTGGTGCGCGGATCGATCGAGCAGGGCGTGCATGTCTTTCGCGGCTTGCCCTATGGCGCCGACACGGGTGGCGCGCGACGGTTCCTGCCGCCCGTGCCGCCACCACGCTGGTCCGGGGTGCGCGACGCGCTGGCGTTCGGCGATCGCTGCCCGCAGCTTGCCCCACCCGGCGCCCCTGCCGAAACAGGCGCGCGGCAAAGCGAAAACTGCCTGGTCCTCAATGTCTGGACGCCGGGCGTGAACGATGGACAGCGCCGCCCGGTGATGGTGTGGATCCATGGCGGCGGCTTTGCACTGGGTGCCGGCGATGCGCCGGTCAACGATGGGCTGCGGCTGTGTCAGCGCCGCGATGTGGTAGTGGTCTCGGTCAATCACCGCCTCAATGCGTTTGGCTACCTCCATTTCGGGGATCTCGCCAAGTCCGGCACAGCGGTATCGAATGTCGGCCAGCTCGATCTTGTCGCCGCGCTGCGCTGGGTGCGCGCCAATATCGCCACGTTCGGTGGCGATCCTGGCCGGGTCACGATCTTCGGGCAATCGGGCGGGGGATCAAAGGTGGCGGCGCTGCTGGCGATGCCAGCGGCACGCGGCCTGTTTCAGCGCGCGATCCTGCAAAGCGGTTTTGGCACCTATACCATCGCGCCCGATGACGCGGAACGCCAGACCCGCGCGATCATGGCCGCGCTCGGCCTGGCGCCAACCGCGCTCGATACCTTGCGCCAGGTGCCGGCGAAACGCCTGCTCGATGCCATCGCCCAGGTAACGGGCGGTGACCCCACCCGCGGGCCGGGCGTGGTGGCCGATGGCACCGTCGTGCCCCACACCCCCTTTGGCCCCGGCGCACCGCCGGTCGCGCCCGACGTTCCCCTGCTCGTCGGCCATACTGCCACGGAAACGACCGGGTTGTTTCCCCCGCCCGGCGCTTTCACGCTCGATTGGCCGGGCTTGCCGGCCATGCTTCCCGCCAGCGTCCACGACGCGGCAGGCCTGATCGCCGGTTTTCGCGCGCTTCATCCCGGCGCCAGCGCAAGTGACGCCTATTTCGCCATCACGACCGAGCTTGGCATGGGCCGCAATGCCCGCATCGCCGCCGATCGCCATGCCGCGCTCGGTCGGGCACCGGTCTTTGCCTATCTGCTCGATTGGCCGGTCAAGCCGCAGGGTGGCCGCATGCGCAGCCCGCACGGCCTCGATCTGCCGCTGGTGTTCGATACCCTGGCGCGCGCACCCGGCGCGATCGGCCCCGATTTTGCCGCTGCGCAGCCGCTTGCCGACACCATGAGCGCGGCATGGACGCACTTTGCCCGCCATGGCGATCCCAACGGTGCGGGTGTTCCGCATTGGCCCACCTATCGGCTGCCCCAGCGGGAAACCATGGTGTTCGCGGCAGTATCGGGCGCGCGCGCCGATCCGCTGGGCGCCGAACAGGCGCTGATCGCACGGTACGCCGCATGATGCGCGGCCTTGCACTCGCATTCGGTCTCTTGCTGGGCATGCTCTGCGCCGCCACGGCCAACGCTGTTCCCGCTGCCCCGCTGCTCGCTCTGCCGGAAAGAGCCACGCAGGCACCCGTGCTTCCCTGCGCCGCGCTGGTCACGCCCGTCACCGCGCGGGCCGGCCCGATCGCCTATCGCGTGATCAGTGCCAGCGAACAAGATGCCACCTGCATCGTCACCGGCTATGCCGCGCCACAAACCCAGTTCGTCTTGCGCCTGCCGCTGGCGGGCTATCGCGGCCGCTATCTTCAGGGCGGATGCGGCGGCATGTGTGGCGTGATCGGCAACACCATCGTGCCGTCATGCAGCAACGCCCATCTCGCCGACGGTGGGTTTGCCGTGGCCTTTGACAACGGCGGCCATTTCGGGGCCGGTATCGGTGATGCCACCTGGGCCAGTGACCCGGAATTGCGGATGCAGTTTGCCCACAAGGCAACCCACGCCACGGCGATGGCCGCCAAAGCAATCGTCACACGGTTTTATGGCAGCGCGCCCACGGCGAGCTATTTCGTCGGCTGCTCGGGCGGCGGGCGCGAGGCCTTGATGGAGGCGCAACGCTACCCCGACGACTTCGACGGCATTGTTGCGGGTTCCTCGGTCTCCATGCCCGCAGCGATGCAACTGTTCCTGTGGGAAGCGCAGCACGGGCTCGACGCAGCCGGGCATGAGGTCTTCACCCCCGCCGCAGTCGCCCTGCTCCACCAGGCGGTGATCAACAACTGTGACGCGCTGGACGGCATTCGCGATGGCCAGATCGACGATCCGCGCCGCTGCCATTTCGATCCGGCCACGCTGCATTGCCCTGACAAGGACGGCAGCGATTGCCTCAACACGGCCCAAGTCGATGCCGCGCGGGCCTATTACCAGGGGCCGACCGCGCCCGATGGTACGGTGCTGTTTCCAGGTGGCGCGCCTTATGGCAGCGAACTGGGCTGGGTCGGTCCGGGCGCGGCCACGCAGACCGGCAAGTTTGCCGCCGAAGCGTTTCTTTCGCGGCTGCTGCTGCCCGATGCGCTGCCGGAAAACTTCACCTGGCGCGATTGGCGCTTCAACCGAGCCAGCCTCGCCCGCCTGCTTGCCGCCGGGGCGCCGTTCGATGCCACCGATCCTGATCTCACCCGCTTTCGCGCCCATGGCGGCAAGCTGATCCTGTGGCAGGGCCTGGCCGACAACGCCGCCGGCGCGCGCGGCATGCTCGATTACTATCAGGCCGTGCGCGACACCATGGGCGGCCTTGCCGCCACGCGCGCGTTCGCCCGGCTGTTCCTGGTGCCCGGTGGCTATCACTGCCAGGGCGGCTATGTGCCCTATGAGCAGGATTTCCTGGGGGCGATGGTGCAATGGGTCGAACAAGGGAATGTGCCCGATGCAGTGCCGGCGGTGGCGCGCCTCGCCGATGGTGCGCTGCGCGAACGGCCGCTTTATGCCTATCCCACGGGCACGCGCTATCTGGGAGGTGACGTCAACCGTGCGGGCTCATTCGCGCCGGCCGCGCCCAGCACCGAACCGGCCGATGGCTTTCCCTGGCCGGGCAGCAAGGCTCACGCCACGGGGCGATAAGCCCGCTTGAGCACCGCCGCGCGAATGCGGGTGTAATGCGGCCCGGCAAAATCATAGAATACCAGGCTGTTGAGATAGCGCCGATCACCGCGCCGCATCGGCCCGGCAGCAAATTCCGGCAGGTCGGTCAGCGCCAGGAATTCGGATTCCAGCTCTGCCGCCAGCACCTGGCCATCGTGAAAGCATTGCCGCACGGTGATGGTGCGCTGGGTCTGCTGCTTGATCGGGCGATAGAACGCCACGATCGCCTCGCGGCCCACCAACTGGGTGCCGTTGCCGATCACCAGCCGCACATCGGGCGCATAGAAATCGCACAAGGCATCATAATCGCTGCGGTTGAACGCATCGATATAGGCGGCAAGGCGGGCCTCGGGCGTCATGCTGCGCCCCTGCCAAAGCGCGCCGATCGCACGCGGACAAAGTGTCCGTCTTCAATATCATAGATCACGAAGTTAACGCTCTCCCGACGATCGCCCGCGCGCATGGCGCCGGTCGGCATTTCGGGCCAGTCGCGACGCGCTACCAGGCTCGTGCGCAGTTCGGCGGCAATGCGGCTGCCATCCGGCGCGCCGACAAATGTCAACAGGTCCAGCGTTTCATCGAGGTGCGCCTTCACGGTGCGATAGAAATCAAGCACCGCCGCGCGCCCCACCACTTGGGCAGCCTGGCCGGCAAAGACCACGTCCGGCGCATAATAGGCGCCAAAGCCGTCAAAATCGTTGCGGTTGAACGCGGCGATATAGCCCTCGAACCAGGCACGCAGATCCGCGCTCATGCCGCCGGTTCCGCCACGAAATAGTCCTGGCGCAGGGTGCGCGCGGCCAGCAGGAACATCGCGGCCGCGACAAAGAACACGCACACCGACGCCATCAGAGCTGACCGCAACCCGCTGGCCGAGGCCATCGCGCAGGCCTGGTGCGCGGCATCAAGCGCCCCCATACCGGGCCGCGCAGCAGGGCACCGCGCCAGATAATCCGCCGCGCCATAGGCCCGCGTGGCGAACCAGTCGCTCATCCAGCCCACGAACGTGGGGCCACCGCCATAGCCAACCAGGGTATAGAACATGCCGAACACCGCCGCCCCGGTGGCGCGCATGCGCGGCTCCAGCAGGTTCTGGATCATGCCCGTGGTCGGGCCGTAATACAGCAGCAGGAAGCAGCCCGAGATGATCAGCAGCACCGTGCCGGTAACCGGCGAGGCGGCATTGAGCGCAATCCAATAGGAGAACGGCGCGATGAGCAGGCCGATCGCCGCGCCCCAGGCCGGCCAGCGTCCATCACCCCGCCGCGCCAGCCAGTCGGTGCCGAACGACCCGATCAGCAGCCCGCTGCCCAGCGCCAGTGCCGAAATCGTGCCATAGAGCGTGCCGGCCGTGCGCGCCGGCAGATCATAGGCACGGCTGAGGAACACGGCCAGGAACTGCGAGATCGAACTCATCCCAAAACCGGCCAGCGCGCCGCCGGCGATCACGTAGACCAGCGCCGGCTTGCGCCCCACCACCTTGAGGAACGCGCGAAAATCGGGCGCCGGGCGCGGCGTTGCGCCAAGGCCATCGGCCAGCCCGCGGCGCGGTTCGCGCAGCAGCAGCACGACGAGCAGGCCTATCAGCAGCCCCGGCAGGCCCATCACCACGAATGCGGTGCGCCAGCCCCACAGCCCCGCCACCGCGCCGCCCGCCGAAGCGCCGATAAACGTACCGATCGGAGACCCGAGGAGGATCAGCCCCATGACCGAGGCGCGCCGCTGCCGGGGAAAGAGATCGCCAACCAGCGACGAGGTCGCCGGCTGCGATCCCGCCTCGCCCATGCCCACGCCAATGCGGCACAGCATCATCTGGACAAAGCTGCCGGCCGCGGCACAGGCCATCGTCATGCCCGACCAGAACACGATGGCGGCGGTGATGATGCCCAGGCGCGATCGGCGTTCCGCAAGCCGGCCGATCGGCACGCCGAGCAGCGCATAGAGCACTGCGAACGACAAGCCCTGGAGTATGCCAAGCTGAAAATCGCTGAGCGCAAGGTCGCTCTTGATCGCCTGCGCGGTGACAGCAAAGACCGAACGGTCGGCGAAGTTGAACGTCGCCACCAGGAAACTCATGGCGATGAAAGTGCGGCCGTATCCTGGCGACAACAGCCGCTCGTCTTCATCGTTGCGCATCGCTCTCCTCCGCCCGGCATCGCGCCGCGCTTGTCTCGTGCTGCGCCGCTGCCATGGCAGTCTTGCGCCTTCACCGCCGTTGTGGAGGAAGGTTGGTGATTAATCAATACATATCTGGCGCTGGTCTGGCATGCGGCCCAGAACCACGCTGCAAGCCCGATTGAACCGAGGGATCACGCCACTGCCATGGCCGGTTGCACCAGCGCGACCAGCGCGGGTTCCAGGCGATTGCGGCCCAGAGTCTTGGCGGCATAAAGCGCGCGGTCGGCCAGGCCGAGCAAGGTTGCCACATCGCGGCCGGTGTTGCCCAGTTCGGCCAGCCCCACGCTCACCGTCGCGCTGACGGCAACGCCGCTACGGCACAGCACGGCGCTGTCGGCAAAGCGGTCGATCACCGCCTGGCCAACGCGACGCGCGCCCTGGCCGTCGTACCCGGGCAGCATGATGGCAAATTCCTCCCCGCCGATGCGCGCCAGCAGGGCATGCGGGCCCACCACATCGCGCAGGATCAGGGCAAAGGATTTCAGCACCTTGTCACCCGTCGCGTGGCCAAAGCGATCGTTGATCGACTTGAAATGATCGATATCGAAGGCCAGCAGCGCCAGGTCGCCGGGCGCGGCCGCGATCAGCTCGGCGCCTTCGCTGAAAAACCAGCGGCGGTTGCCCAGTTCGGTGAGGTGATCGGTCGTGGCCAGGCGCACCAGGCCGGCATCGGCCTCTTCACGCACCAGTGCCAGCATCACCATCGGCAGCACGACTGAATACAGTACGCCGGTATAGAGCGTCACCGTGCTCGACAACTCGATGGCACCCTGGCCAAAGCGCGCCACTACACCCGGCAGTACGAGTGCCCGCGCGGCATAAACCACACCGTGGAACCCGGTCACAGCGATCAACACATTGCGCGAGCGCAGCGTGCGCAAAGGCGGGCTGCGCCATGCCTCCCAGGTAGTGGCAAGACACACGATCGCGATCGGCACCGCTGCGGCATAGAGCCAGGTCCACACCGCCCACTGCGCCCCGCCCCAGGCCCATAGCGCAGCCATACCGCCCAGCAGCAGCGCCGACTTGCCCCGGTGCCGCCGGCCATCGAGCGCCGCCACCGCATCAAGCACGACCATATAGCCGCACAGCATGACGAGGTTGCTCAACACCGCGCCGGTAATGCCGGGAATGTGCGTGCGCGTCGTGGCGATCACGCAACCGGTGGCCAGCACGGCATAGCCGGCCGCGCAGGTTCCCAGGAACCGCCGGCGCGCCGGCTGCGCGTTGCGTTCCCACAGGGTCATCCCGGCGCTGGCGACCAGCGTGACGACGATGAACAGATAGATCGTGAAAAGCGTGTTCGTCATCGTCGGATGTCGGCGTCCTGGTCGGCTCGGCCAGATACTGCACGGGATATGAAAAATTTATCGTTAACCCTGGAGCGGCCCGGAAAATTTAGTGTCGCGCCTTTTTGGGTGGCTCTTCGGCATGCCGGCATCAATCTTGACATAGGTTCATCAGGGGAACCCGTGCCACGCCCGGCGCTTTTGCTAGGCGGAGGTACACCATGCCCGCACGCGCCTATTGGCAGGGACAGATCCGGCTCGCGCTCGTCTCCATTCCGGTGGAGGTTTATCCTGCCACGCGCTCTGGCGCGGCGATCAGCTTTCACCAGATCCACGAGCCTTCGGGCAAGCGCATCCGCTATGAAAAGGTGGCGCCCGGGGTGGGGCCGGTAGACCGCGATGAAATCATTCGCGGCTATGAGGTATCCAAGGATGAATATGTCCTGCTCGACGACGAGGAGATTGCGGCGGCGCAGGTGGAAAGCCGCAAGACGCTAGAACTGGTACAGTTCGTCGAGCCATCCGAGATCGACGTGCTCTATTACGAAAAACCCTATTTCGTGGTGCCGGCCGACGACCTTGCCGAAGAAGCCTATGGCGTGCTGCGCGATGCCCTGCGGCAAACCAGGCGCGTAGGGCTTGGCCAGTTGTCGGTGCGCGGGCGCGAGCAACTGGTGTCGCTTAAACCATGCGGGCGCGGGCTGGTGCTGGAAGTGCTCCGCTATGCCGACGAGGTTCACCGTGCGCAGGGCTATTTCAAGGACATCCCCGAGACGGAACCGTCAGAGGATCTGATCGACCTTGCCACAACGCTGATCGAAAAGAAGACCGCACCGTTCAAGCCTGCCGAATTCCACGATCGCTATGTCGATGCGCTGCACCGGCTGATCGAGAAGAAGCGCAAGGCGGGCACAGGCAAGCGCATTCTCGAAGATGCCGAAGACGATTCCGGTGGCAAGGGCGGCAATGTGATCGACCTGATGGCCGCCCTGAAGAAATCGGTAGGGGAGGACAAGCCCGCGCGAAAACCCGCGAAAAACCCGGTCCGCAAGCCTGCCGCCCGTCGCAAGAAGGCATAGTCTCGTGGCCCGCGCCGATCCCCTTGCGCCCTATAACGCCAAGCGCGATTTCACCCGCACGGCCGAGCCAAAGGGCGTGGAAGAGCCCAGCGGGCACGGCCACCTCTTCGTCGTGCAAAAGCATGATGCCACCCGCCTGCATTGGGATTTCCGGCTGGAAGTCGATGGCGTGCTGAAAAGCTGGGCGGTGACGCGTGGCCCTAGCCTCAACCCCGATGACAAGCGCCTGGCCGTGCGCACTGAAGACCATCCCATGTCCTATGCGCGGTTCGAAGGCAGCATCCCCAAGGGCGAGTATGGCGGGGGCACGGTGATGCTGTGGGACCAGGGCCGCTGGGAACCAGTCGAAGGCAAGAGCGCCAAGGACCTGGAAAAGGGCCACCTGCATTTCCGCTTGTTTGGCGAGCGCATGAACGGCGAGTGGCTGCTCGTGCGGATGAAGCCGCGCGGCAAGGAAAAGCGAGAGAACTGGCTGCTGCGCAAAGTGGCTGATGATCATGCCGGCAGCAGCGAACATCTGGTGGAGCGCGGGCTGACCAGTGTTCTGACAGGCCGCTCCATGGCCCAGATCGCTGCCGACAAGCAGGGCAGCCAGTCCTTGGCCGGCAAGCAAGGCAAGCGCTTTGCCGAGGCGATGGAGCATGCGGCCCGCCACAATGCCACGGCTGCGGCAAAGCCCAAACGCCGCGCAAAACGCCAAACTGCCGCCCGCCTGCCCGCGTTCGAGCCGGTGCAGCTTGCCACGCTGGTCGATGCCGTGCCCACCGGCAACGACTGGATGCACGAAATCAAGTTCGACGGATACCGCCTGCTCGCCGCGGTCAAGGGTGCCGAGGTAAAGCTGCTGACCCGCACCGGGCTGGACTGGACCGAACGGTTTCAGCCGCTGGCCGACGCCCTGGCCGCGCTCGACCTCCCGCCCGCGCTGATCGATGGCGAAGCCGTGGCACTCGACGCGCAGGGCAATCCCAGCTTCTCAACGCTGCAGGCCGCCCTCAAGTCAGTCCAAAGCGCAAAGCTGGCCTATTTCGCCTTCGATCTGCTGCGTCTGGCGGGTGATGATCTCAAGCCGCTGCCCAATATCGAGCGCAAGGAACGCCTCGAAGCGCTGCTGGCACAGGCGCAGCCACCGCTCCATGTTGCCCAGCATGTCATCGGCGCCGGCGAAAAACTGTTCGGCGCGATGTGCCAGGCCGGGCAGGAAGGCATCATCGCCAAGCGGGTGGATGCGCCCTATCGCGGAGACCGCACCCGCCAGTGGGTCAAGGTCAAATGCACGCTGCGACAGGAGTTTGTCGTGCTGGGCTGGACCAAAAGCCCGGCGCGGGCGCGGCCGTTCGGCGCCCTGCTGCTGGGCCAGATTGAAAACGGCGCGCTGGTCTACAAAGGCAAGGTTGGCACGGGCTTCGATGCCAAGACGCTGCAGGCACTGGCCGAAGTGATGGCGCCGCTGGCGCAAGGCAAGGCCGGGGCGCTGGTCCCTCCGGCCGAGGCACGTGGCGCGCAGTGGATCAAGCCCAAGCTGGTGGCCGAAATCGCGTTTGCCCAGTTCACCGCCGACGGCCGCGTGCGCCATGCCAGCTTTGTCGGGCTGCGGCAGGACAAAAAGGCCAAGAATGTGACGCCCGAACGCCCTGCCCCCCTTCCCGCGCCAACTGCCCCTGTAAAGATCTCGCATCCTGATCGGGTCCTGTTCCCCGAAAGCGGGCAGACCAAAGGCGATCTGGCGCGCTATTACGAGGCCATGGCGCCGCTGATGCTGCCTTTTGCCGCCAACCGCCCGCTCAGCCTGGTGCGCTGTCCGCAGGGGCGGGCCAAGGCGTGCTTTTTCCAGAAGCATGACAGCGGCTCGTTCGGCGACGATGTCCACCATGTGCCCATCACCGAAAAGAACGGTGGTACAGAGGATTACCTCTACGTCACCGATAGCGCAGGACTTCTTTCCTGCGTGCAGATGGGCTCGATCGAATTTCACGGCTGGGGTGCCCGCGCGCAGGCGGTGGAACAGCCCGACCGGATGATCTTCGATCTCGATCCCGACGAGGGCCTCGACTTCGCGCAAGTGCGCCGCGCTGCCCACGATATCGCCGGTCATCTGTCCGACATCGGCCTGGTCAGCTTTGCCATGCTGTCGGGCGGCAAGGGCGTGCACGTGGTGGTACCGCTTACGCCCGGCCACGATTGGGACACGCACAAGGACTTTGCCCGCCGCTTTGCCGAGGCCTTGGCGCTGGCCGCGCCGGAACGTTTCACCGCCACTATGAGCAAGGCCAAGCGCAAGGGCCGGATCTTCATCGACTGGCTGCGCAACCAGCGCGGCAGCACGGCAGTATTGCCTTACTCTGCTCGCGCCCGCGAAGGGGCACCGGTTGCCGTGCCGATTACCTGGGACGAGCTGGATGGCATGGACAATGCCCATCCCTTCTCGATCGCCGATGCCGAGAGGCTGATCGACCGCGCCGCGCAGCCCGCCTTGCGCGGCTGGGGCTTTGCGGGGCAAGCGCTTCCCGAAATCTGACCGCCGCTGGTGTCGGCCGGGCTGTAGGGTTCGGGCGCGAACGGTTAAGCGGCCTTGGCCAGCCGGCGCACTGTCTGCGGGGGCTGGCCATATTGCCGCATGAACGCCTCCCGCATGCGCCGAATGTCGACGAACCCACATTCGCGCGCCACCTGGTCCATCGGGTGGCGGGTTTCCTCGATCATCAACCGGGCGGCTTCCAGCCTGATCTGCTCGACCGCCTTGGCCGGTGTCTGCCCGGTTTCGGCGCGGAAGGCGCGGGCAAACTGGCGGGGCGAGAGGGCGGCAATCTCGGCCAGTTCCTCTACGGTCAGCGGATTGGCCAGGTGCGCCCGCGCAAAGATCACGGCCTTCTGGATACGGTCGCTGCTCGGCGCCAGTTCGAGCAGTTCGGAATGCTGCGACTGGCCGCCGGCACGGCGGTGGTGCATCACCAGGCGGCGGGCGATCGCGCCAGCCACATCGCGCCCCAGATCCTTTTCGATCAGGGCAATAGCCAGGTCGAGGCCGGCGGTAAGCCCGGCCGAGGTCCACACCGACCCTTCGTTGATGAAGATGCGGTCGTCCTCGACCCGCACCTTGGGAAAGTCTTCGCGCATCTGGCGGGCAAAGGCCCAGTGGGTGGTGGCGCGGCGACCGTCGAGCAGGCCGATCTGCCCGAGCAGGAACGCCCCCGTGCACAGGCCAGCCACGCGGCGCGCCTCGCGCGCCATGGTGCGCAGGGTTTCCAGCGTTGCCTCGTCCTGGCGCGGCGGTGGTACCAGCCCCGCCAGCAGCAACAGGGTATCAACCGGCCCGACCTGCGCCAACGGCACCGTAGGAACGGCAAACCCGCTGGACGACAAGACCTCCCCGCCCGCGACCGAGGCGATCGACAAGGTATAGTACGGTTCTTCCTGCACGACATTGGCCAATTCAAAGGCGGCCTGCACCCCCAGCGCAAGGAACTGGAAGCCTGGGGTCAACACCATGGAAACGTGCGGCATGTGGCCTCCACAAGCTATGTCTGAAAAACGTATTTTCTACGTCATACCAGACATAGACCGCCTGATCCATAAGGTCCTTGTCACGAGCGATGACGCTCGCACCGACAAGCACAAGGACCACGACCATGACCGCCACCACCAAGGGAACCGCTCTCATCACCGGCGCATCGACCGGTATCGGCGCGATCTATGCCGACCGTCTCGCTGCGCGGGGATATGACCTCATCCTCGTCGCCCGCAACCGCGACAAGCTGCAGGAACTGGCCGCGCAGATCTCGGACAAGACCGGCCGCTCGGTCGAAGTGCTCGCCGCCGACCTGGGCGACAGTGCCGACCTCGCCCGCGTCGAAAAGGTTCTGCGTGAAGATGCCAGCGTCACGGCGCTGGTCAACAACGCCGGGATCGGCACGCACACCGCGCTGCTGGAAAGCGACGTCGACAAGATGACCGCCATGGTCCAACTCAACGTTACCGCGCTGATGCGGCTGACTTATGCGGCGGTGCCAGGGTTCGTGGCACGCGGCGGCGGCACCGTGATCAACATCGCCTCGATCGTCGCGGTGGCCCCGGAACTGCTCAATGGGGTATATGGCGGCACCAAGGCGTTCGTGCAGGCTTTCACCACGTCGCTGAACCATGAACTGGCCGACAAGGGCATCCGCGCCCAGTCCGTGCTGCCCGGCGCCACCCGCACCGATTTCTGGGCCCTCGGCGGGTTGCCGGTAGAGCACCTGCCCACCGAGATCGTGATGGACGCGCAAGACATGGTCGACGCTGCGCTCGCCGGGCTCGACCAGGGCGAAACCAGCACCATCCCTGCGCTGCGCGACGTGGCGCTGTGGAATGCCTTCGAGGCCGCCCGCGCCGCCCTCGGCCCCCAGCTCTCTGCCACCCATTCCGCGCCGCGCTTCCACGCCGCAGCCTGATCGCTCTTCCCCCTCCCCTCCCGAAAACGGAACTACGCTCATGAAACTCACCGGCAACACCATCTTCATCACTGGCGGCACCAGCGGCATTGGCCGTGGCCTGGCCGAAGCGCTCCACAAGCTGGGCAACAAGGTCATCATCTCGGGGCGGCGCACCGCGTTGCTGGAAGAGGTGACGGCAGCCAATCCCGGCATGGCGTCGGTACAGCTCGACGTCACCAAGCTCGACAGCATCCAGCGCGCAGCGCGGGACGTGATCGCGCGCTACCCCGATCTCAATGTCGTGTTCAACAACGCGGGCTTCATGCCGTTCGACGACGTCTCCGGCCCGGTTGACGACGATCTCGCGCAGGAATTGATCACCACCAACCTGCTGGGACCGATCCGCGTGACTTCGGCCCTGATCGAACACCTCAAGACCAAGCCCGAAGCGACCGTGCTCTACACCAGCAGCGTGCTGGCCTATGTGCCGATCGCCAGCAACGCGATCTATTCCGCAACCAAGGCGGCCCTGCATTCCTACGCGCTGTCGCAGCGGTTCCAGCTGCGCGACACATCGGTGCGCGTGCAGGAAATCGCCCCGCCGTGGGTCGATACCGACCTCATCTACAAGAGCGGCGATCCCCGCGCGATGCCGCTGCCCGATTTCATCGAGCAGACCCTGGTGGCGCTGGCAACCGACGCGCCCGAGGTGATCGTCGAAGGCATCCGCGCCATGCGCGACAACCCCGGAGCCGGCGAGCATGCCCTGTTCGACGCCTTCAACCAGAGCCTTGTCGAAAACCCCATTCCCACCGGCGCTTGAGCGCCAGCGGACAAACTCACAGGCAAAAGGATATCGTCATGTCTCGCATCACCATTCCCGAAATTGCCGCCGCCCCGGAAGGTTCGCAGGCCGCGCTGGGCGCCATCAACGCCAAGCTGGGTCGCGTGCCCAACTTCTTCCGCGTGCTCTCGAACAGCCCGGCGGCGATCACCGCCCACGCGGCGCTCAACCAGGGCCTGGGCAAGGCGCTCGATCTCAAGACCCGTGAACGCATCGCCCTTGCGGTGGCGGCTGTGAACGGCTGCGAATATTGCGATGCCGCCCACACCTTCACCGGCCACAATTTCGCCAAGCTGAGCAGGGACGAAATCGACCTGGCGCGGCAGGGAACCTCGGCCGATCCGCATGCTGCAGCGGCCGTGCACTTTGCCCGCAAGGTGGCCGAGGCACGGGGCAAGGTTTCGGCAGAAGACATCGCGGCCCTCCGCTCCGCCGGGTTCGGCGACGGCCAGATCGTGGAGATCGTTGCCGTGGTGGCCGAAAACTTCTTTACCAACCTGATCAACAACGTGGCCGCCACCACGGTCGACTTCCCCGCAATCTAACGCCACCGCCCCTCGATAGGCCCAAATCGCGGCGCTGTGCAGACACCGATCTGCACAGCGCCGCGATGCGTTTGGCCCTATCCGTTTGGGATCGCATCCAGATCGAGGTGCCCCGTGGCCCGCAGCAGGGCTGCCTGGGCGATGATCGTGTCGCTGCGGTTGCGTGCCAGCGCGAGCTGGGCGGAACGCAGGCTTTCGTCCGCCACCAGAATGTCGAGCGTCGAGCGCAGGTCAAAGCCATATTCGGCCCTGACCCCGCCCAGCGCAAGATTGGCCGCGTCCACACCCGCCTGGTTGGCTGCCATCTGCGCCCGTGCACCGGCCAGGGCGGCCCAGGCGGCATCGGTGGAGCGCGTCGCCTCGCGGCCGGCGGCGGCGGCATCGAACACCGTAGCGCGTTGCGTGGCCTGCGCCTGGCGCACTTGCGAGGCAACA